>ONWI01000024.1 GCA_900321515.1 uncultured Eubacteriales bacterium
ATTATGTAGAGAAATCAAGAAAAGGAGGTAAAACGCTATGAGCAACTTCTTCGGTGGTTCTTCCTGCACATGGATCATTATCCTGCTTATAATCCTGGTCCTTTTCCAGGACAATGACAGCGATTGCTGCTGCCGCTGCAACGGCACCATGGGCGACAATGACAGCATTTGCGGTTGTGGCTGCGGCTGCGGATGCAGATAAGCCCTTCGAGTTCCTGTAATTAGCCAGAATTAAGTCTCGTAAATTCAGTCAGCGTAAGCCCCGGCGCGTGCGGAATTCATTTGAATGCCGCATCACCGGGGCTTTTGATGTAACTTATTAATTTGCCGAACCGTCGTTGACCTCGCGAAGGCTTTCCGCGCGGCTGAAATCCGCTTTGGCAAGGTCTATCTCGCGGAATGCCTCGTAGAGGCTTCCTCTCGAAGACAGCAGCTGCCGCAGATTTTCATTCTTTTCGTTTGAAGCGGGCATGTTTTCAAGCAGGTTGATCGCTTTGTTGTACTCATAGAGCGCACCGTAATATTCCTGTTCTTCACGGCGGCAGAGACAGACGGCTCTGCGGAAATGACATAGAGCCTTCATGTAATTTCCCGTATCCTCGCTGTCAACGCTTTTTTCCATATATCCCGCCGCCTTGCGGTAAGCGTCGGCGGCTTTTCCGTTTCTGTTCAGTCCCTCCTGACACACTCCCATCGAGAACCAGTTGGAACTGTAGAAGGAACCCAGCATCTCGTCAGGCAGTTTTGATTTGTCCAGCAATTCTATCGACTCTTTGAGATCGGACTGCATCGACTTGAAATCGCCAAGTTCACGGTATGCGTCGGAACGGTTTTTGAGCATGATCGCCATATTGATTTCGCCGCCGTCGTCGTTCTTTTTGAGACTGATGGCGCGTGTCGCGTCCTTGACGTTCTCCTTGTAGTTTCCCATACGGAAATTAACCACTCCGCGAGCGTTCAGGCAAGCCGCAAGCTCGTTGCGCGCGGCTGGATTGTCGATTTTTTCCATGACCTCTATCGCCTTTGTCAGAGCTTCCGCGCACTTTGGGTTGTCTTCAATACTGTTGTAGATGTCTCCCATGGCTTTGAAGCAAAGACCGTACTGGAACATATACGGCTCCTGCTCTTCCTTTTGCTTGGCGGTAAAGGCGTCTGTTGAAAACAGCTTTTCAAACGCCGTCACGGCGTCGTTGTAGTGCGTCAGAGCTTTTTCGTATTCCTCGCGCCGCATGTAGCATTCCCCGATGTTGGAATGAAGCGATGGCATAAGATCCAATACCTTTTCGTTTTCGCTGTCGCATTTATCCAGCACCCTCAGGGCGCATCTGAACGCGTCAAGTTCGTTTTGCGCGAATACTTCCCCGCGACGCGCGCTGTCATCAGGACCGGATTCTTCGGGATCATCGGTCAGGACTAACGGAGAGGCGTTGTACCAGCATATGCCCTCCTGATTGTAAAGCTCTGCCGCAACCGGAGAACCCACATCCTCGCTCTCCACAGCTTCAGCCGCGTCATGCATATACCCGGCGCATTCCTCCGGGTCAAGTCCGACTTCGCGGGACAAACCGGCTATTTTGACCTTCATGGTCTTGCCGGCGATGCCGTCCTCATCATGCAGCTTTGCAAACTGCCTGAATTTTTTTCGGGCGAGCGCCATCTTCCCGCATTTGACAAGGCACGAGGCGGAGGCGACAAGCGAGAATTCATATATATTGCCTTCGCTCATCTCATAGTACGGCTTGCCGGAATCGTCAAAGGAATGCTTCCTGACGTCGTCGAAGTAATCTGCGGCGGATTCGTTTTTTCCGACTACGCGGCTGTATTCGCCCATGTCAAAATTCAGCCGGGCCAGATGACTGTGATCGGGTTCGGAATAGGGCGGTTCGCTGAGCAGTATCGCGTAGCGAGTGTAATCCCCGTACAGTTCCAGCAGTCCGAGACGCATTGCCATGCGTCTCCACGACTGGACGCGCTCATAATAACCGGCGAATTTTTCCCTGTCGGCAAGGCTTTCGTACAGTTCCGTGAGTGCGTCGATTCCACGGCTTTTGCTGAGTTCGTCATATTTCTTGGCGGATTCCTTGTCGCCCGCTCTCTCGCACATCTGGGAAATGATATGATATTCGGCAGAAGCTGCCAGCAGGAAGTAAGGCTCGGCCTTGTCCGTATTCTCTAAAAGCTCGACGCCTTTTCGCATGACCTGTTCGCATTCATCGAGGGAATATCTTTCGTTATCGCTGAATTTGGCAAGCCCGATATATTTGCAGGCAAAAGCGCACTTCTCCGAGTCGGTCATGAAAAGAATCTCGGTTTCAACCTCGGTATATCCCACGTCCCGAAGCGGCTTACCCATTGCGTCGGCTTCAAATGAAGCGATTGCCGCTTCGAAATAGCGGATGCAATCGCTTATTTTTGAGGCGCGGTAATTCATTATGCCCAGCAGCAGGTTCATATCCCCCGCAATGCTCTGTATGCTGCCGAAATCGGCACGCGTGAATTCACCGCGGTATCCGGAGCACTGCTCCAGCGTCAGACGGCACATCTCGGCGGCTTCGGCAAAACGGCAGTCGCGCGCGTGCGCCAGGGATATCAGGCGCATTGCCGCCGGAAGGTACAGGTCATGCGTGTCGCCGTTCTGACATGAAGCGGCGCACATCTCGGCGTATTCCGTCACCCGGCTCACGTCGGCGCCGGGAACGGTATCGTAGCAGGTCAGAAAGAGCTGCTGGCTCGCGGCGTAATACGCCGCCTTTTTGATATTGCCGCTGCCCGGGTCAGCTCCGTTGTCCTTGATTTTCTTGAGCAGCTCGACCGGCAGAGTAAAGCGGTCGGAGGCGAATCCCTCTTCGGTGTCCGCGTAGGTGAATGCGCATGCTGCGTTGCCGAGTCCGCGGCATACGGCGTAAGTGTCGTCGGGTACAAGACCGTCGGGAAAAACGCCCTGGGAAATCTCGATGCTGACCCGCGTCAGCATTTCATCGAGCACCAGTGCCGCACTGTCATACATTCCTTTTTCGCAGAGTATGCTCCCGTAATGCCCCATGCATTCCGTCAGCAGAAGCGTTCTGTCGTATTTTTTCCTTTCCTCATATATCCCGGAAAGCAGCTCCTCGGCTTCGTTTTCCCTGCCGCAGCGGATAAGAAGATCGCTCAGTCTGAATATACAGTTTATATAGCTTTCTCCGCAATCCGGCGCTCCTTTGAAGATATCCTCACGGCAGAGCGTCAGCGCCTTTCGGCAGAGTGTCTCGGCGCGGTCGGACTTCTTTCCGAGTTTCTTTTCCGCGTTCTTTCCTTTTCCTTTTACTCCGTTAATGCAGCCGGTAAATATGTTATCGAATTTATCCAGCAGTTTCGCAATCTTTTTTGCGTTGTTTTTCATCGTATTCCCCTCCCTCAGAGAAGCTCTTAAGTCTTGAAAACATATTATAGCATATTCAGGACTCAATTACAAGACGTTTCATCTGCATATGGGGGAAAGTTTTTTTGACTGGATTTGTGATTCATGTGGAGTTACTGACCGCTGAATTTCTTTTCCAGAAGGTCTGTAAGGAGCGTAAAAAACGCAGCCGCGGCGGTGCTCCTTATCATGCTGTACATCAGCTCATCCGCGAGTATGTACGAATTCACTCTGTCAATGAATCCGAACGCGTTAAGATAAAGTCCGGCGCATATTATTCCCGAAATTACGAATGCCGCGGCGACAAATCGGATATATATTCTCGTGATTTTGCCGGGATTTGAGA
This sequence comes from uncultured Eubacteriales bacterium, assembly GCA_900321515.1. Classification (GTDB taxonomy): domain Bacteria; phylum Bacillota; class Clostridia; order Oscillospirales; family Acutalibacteraceae; genus RUG762. The sequence goes on from ONWI01000024.1 coordinate 3,747, forward strand.
GAACAGAAGAAAAGTCAGAAAATTTTTCATTATTCATTGATTAATCCTCCGGAATGATTTATAATAAAAGTTACACGGTATTTTGAACTGCCCGCGAATTAATTATATCATATGCCGGAATGTTTGGGAATATATCAAAATCCGGCATGTCAGGAATAAAAAGGAGGCTTTGCGGCATGGCGACAGTTGGAATATCCACATCCTGCTTTTACCCGATGCAGACGGAGATAGCTCTTCGGACGGCGGCGGAGGCGGGAATCAGGAACTTTGAAGTGCATTTCAGCACCTTCTCGGAGCTTTCGGACGGGTATATCAAGGAAATGCGCAGAATGCTCAGGCATTACGGTGCGCAGGTGCATTCGGTACACCCATTTTACAGTGCGCTTGAATCGGCGATGTTTTTTTCCGACTACAGCGAGCGCCGCTTTGCCGACGGTCTTGAAATATACAGGCAGCTCTTTCACACGGCGGCAAGGCTCGGAGCGGAATATCTCGTCTTTCACGGCGGTATGAATATAGGCAAAAGCCGCGTTATGGTTTCTCAGGACAAGTATATTGAGCGGTACAACATGATATTTGAATGCGGCAGAAAATTCGGGGTGACCCTGCTGCATGAGAATGTCTATACCCATATAGCCCAGACTCCCGAATTTTGCCGCAAGCTCATTGAATATCTGGGAGATAAGGCGTTATTCGTCTTTGACAACAAGCAGGCGCGGAGGGCAGGCTTCGGTTCTGTGGAATTTGCGGACGTTCTGAGCGGACATATCCGCACGGTTCATATAAGCGACTGTGACCGCGAGCACGACTGCCTTCTTCCCGGCAGGGGGACCGAGGATTTCATTGCCATGCGACGCGCTATGAGCGGCGGCGACGATAACGCCTTCTGGGCGATTGAGGTTTATAACGACGCGTTTAATAATCCCGACGAGATTACTCTTTCGCTCAATTACCTTGGCATGAAGCTCAGTGAAGCGGAAAAATCAAAATTTACAAAGAGTTAATCAGTTTTACATTGTTTAAGTACAGAAAGAGAGGATAATGAATTTGATAAGTGTACTTTGTATTGGAGACGTTATAGGTACTGTTGGAATGAAATATCTGCACAAGCGTCTGCCCGCGCTGAAAAAAATCAAAAAAATTGACGCGGTTATTGTAAACGGCGAAAATTCAGCCGATACCAACGGCATTACCCCCGATTCTGCCAATTACCTGCTAAACTGCGGTGTGGACCTGATAACAACAGGTAATCATTCGTTTCAGCGCAAGGAGAGCTATTCGATCTATGAGAGCGGGAATATGCCGGTAATACGTCCGGCGAATTATCCGAGCAAGGCTCCCGGGACAGGCAGCGGCCTGATAGACCTCGGAAGGGCGCGCATACGCGTTGTCAATATGATGGGTACGGTAGACATGAACCCTGTGCTGGAATGTCCTTTCGCCACTTCGGACGCATTGCTCGAGGGCATCGAAGAAAAAATAATCATCATGGACTTTCACGCCGAGGCGACTGCCGAAAAACGCGCCCTCGCATCTTATCTGGACGGCAGGGTCAGCGCTGTGTTCGGCACTCATACTCATGTGCAGACAGCGGACGCACAGATACTTCCCGGAGGTACTGGCTTCATTACCGACGTGGGAATGACCGGTCCGGTTAATTCCGTCATAGGCGTGTCGATTGACGCCGCCATTGAGAAAATGAAAACCAAAATGCCCGTTAGGCTTAATTACGCAGACGGAGAATGCATGCTCAATGCCGTTATTTTTTCCATAGACGAAAAAAGCGGTAAGACGGAGTATGTGGAAAGGGTCAATATTTCAAACTGACAGACTGCAGGAGGTGTAAATGTTGTACGCCGCAAGAATAATCAGACGATGGGCGGCTCTGTTGCTTGCAGCGGCAATGCTGCTGGCCGCGGTCGGCTGCGACGAGACCAATTACGACTGGGCCGCAGCCGAGGAACGCCGTTCGCAGCTATATCACACTTCGCTGGACACCGAGAACAAAATTGACGTCAGCAAGATCACCGAGACCGATATGACTCTGCCGTATACCGCTGACGACGAGTTCAACCCGTATACATGCAAATCCACTCTTACCAAAAACATCTGCTACCTTCTGTATGACAGTATGATACATGTAAATCCCGATTTCGAGGTTGAATATGTCATTGCAAAATCCATCAAGGTGGACCACACAATCATCAGCGTTCAGATACGATCAGGAATTGTTTTCTCCAACGGAGACCCGCTGACCTCCGACGACATAAGCTATTCCTATTTTCTTGCGTCCCGCAAGGAGAGCTGTTATTACGATCAGCTCAAAAACGTGGCATCATGTTCCGCCAAGGGCATGACGGTCACATTTATCATGAAGAACGAACATGTCAATTCATACCGTCTTCTGGACTTCCCAATAGTGCATTACGACCCGAAGGCTGATAAGAAGCTTCCCCACATAGGCAGTGGAAGATTTAAATTCGCCACGCTCCAGGACGGCAGAACTATTGACAAGACCCTGCTGCTCAGAAACAATAAGTGGTACAATCCCGACAAGGTTTCTATTGAGACGATATCCCTGAAGGAACTGCCTACGGTCGAGAGCATAGTCCACAGCATAGAGATCGGCACCGTGTCATATATGTACACAGACATGAGGGACGGTACTCCCAAAAGCGTCAATGCCAATTATCGCAAGGTGGACATAAATCACCTGCTTTATCTCGGAATAAACACAAATGACACGGCACTCGCCGACGAAAACGTGCGCCACGCCATAAGTTATGCCATCAGTACCGACGAAGTTGCCGCCGCCGGCTTCGGAGGCATGGCGCTGGGAGCTACCGGACCCTTCACACCCAACTGGAAGGAAGCGGCAAGGTTCCAGACGGGCAGCGGGCGTTCGAGCATAAGCCTTGCGAAGGATGCTCTGGATCAGTCGGGCTATGTCATATTCAACAACGGCATACGCGAGGATCAGAGCGGCAGACAGCTCAGTTTCAATATGCTGATATGCCGAAGGAATTCCCGGCATATGGCGGCAGCCGAGAACATCAAGAGTCAGCTTGCTAAGGTCGGGATAAATGTTGACATAACCGAAATATCAGGCAACGGATTGATCAACCGTGCCGCCGAGGGCAATTATCATCTCTATCTCGCGGAGTATTCGGTACAGAACGACATGGATATCGGCGACCTTTTCACGCCGGAGCAGGGACTCTACAACGGACCTCTCGCTTATGACTCGGTGCGGACATATACGAATTACCGGCTCGGATTAGGGTCGATAGAGGACTTCATCACGGCTTTTGAAGGCGAACTGCCGTTTATACCGCTCTGCTACCGTATGGGAATGGCTATTTTTGCCCGTTCACTCGAAGGTGTGGGAAATATCAGCGAAGGACAGCTCTTTTACAATATGCAGCAGTGGAAAGTTACGAAAAAGGGTCCTTCATCGGATGACCAATAATAAAATTAACAAATTATTTATTGTTTCAATAAAAATAATTGCTGTTTTCTCATTGTAAATCAAATAAAGTTGTGTTATAATTTCTTTTGTTAAAGATTCTTTTTAGGCAATTTTTTCAAATTACCGCAAAAGAATAATATAAATAACAGGTAAAATAATCTATTTAGGGAGTGCTTGCTGTGATTAAAGGCAGTGTTTTGCGCGATGCTATCATTTCGGGCGCAAATTTGATCGAAAACAAGAAGCGTTCAGTCGACGAACTCAACATATTCCCGGTTCCCGACGGCGACACAGGTACCAACATGTCCATGACAATGTCGGCTGCCCGCAAGGAGCTTTTGCAGATGACTGACGACGAGCCGGCGGGCGTTGTGGCCGGCAAGGCCGCATCGGCTCTGCTCAGAGGCGCCAGAGGCAATTCCGGTGTTATTACGTCGCTTCTTTTCAGGGGCTTTTCCAAGGGTCTTAAGGGCGTGGAGGAAGCAAACGGCAGCGATCTTGCCAATGCTCTGACCTTGGGCGTCGAGGCGGCATACAAGGCCGTCATGAAGCCGACCGAAGGCACTATTCTCACTGTCGGCAGAGTTGCTGCTGAAAGAGGACGCGTAGCCGCCAGCTTCAACAACGACGCGAATTATGTCTGGGACGAGATCTGCAACGCGGCGGAGGACGCTCTTGAAACTACCCCCGAACTGCTGCCTGTGCTCAAGAGAGCCGGCGTGGTGGACGCTGGCGGTCAGGGACTCTGCTACATCTTCCGCGGAATGCAGTCGGTATTCCGTGACGGCGTCATCGCCGCCAGCGAGGTAACCGATTCGGCGGACGCAAAGGGAGACGTCGATTCCTTCAAGAGCACCGTAGCCCAGTTTGACGAGGTTATCAACTTCACATATTGCACCGAGTTCATTGTGGAGAAGGAAAATGACAATGATCCCGCAAAGCTCAGAGCTTATCTCGAGTCAATCGGGGACTGCGTCGTTGTGGTTGACGACGAGGAGATCATCAAGGTTCATGTTCACACCAATCAGCCCGGCGACGCCATCACAAGAGGTCTTACCTACGGTTCTCTTATCTCCAACAAGATAGAAAACATGCGCAAGCAGCACGAGAATGCCGGAGCTGCCGCTCCCAAGAAGCTGGAAAGAGTCGATCCTGTCGAGGGCGAAATCGGCTTTGTTGCTGTTGCTGCCGGCGACGGTCTGGTATCTCTGTTCCATGACCTTGGCTGTGAAAACGTCGTGTCCGGCGGACAGACTATGAATCCGTCAACCGAGGACATTCTTGAGGCTGTTCAGGCGACCGCCGCCGAAACGGTGTTCGTCCTGCCGAACAACAAGAACATCATTATGGCCGCCGAGCAGGCCATTCCGCTTGCCGACAGAAAGGTGGTTGTTCTTCCTACAAGAACAATTCCTCAGGGTCTTACCGCTATGCTTGCGTTCGACCCGGATAACAGCGTGGACGAGAATGCCGTCGATATGTACAAGGCTGCCGAGAAGGTAGGCACAGGTCAGATCACCTACGCTGCCAGAAACTCCGAATTCAACGATAAGAAGATCAAGGAAGGCGAACTTCTTGGTCTGATCAACGGCAAGCTCACCTTCACAGAGAAGAGCCGCAGCAAGGCTATTGCAAAGCTCGCCAAGCAGATGGTGACAAAGAATTCCTCCTTCATCACACTTATTTACGGTGAAGACGTTACTGACGACGAAGCCGAGGAGACACGCAAGTTTATCGAAAACAAGATTGCCAAAAATGTCGAGGTAACCTTGGTCAACGGCGGTCAGCCTGTATATTACTATATTCTCTCTGTTGAATAATAGGGTAACTGAATGAACGAAAACAAGGATTTTGATTTAAGACAAATTGAATCCAAACCTCTAAAATTTTACAAGGGTGTCGGTGAGAAGCGTGTGCAGCTTTTTGAAAGGCTGGGCGTCGATTCCTCCGACGCCCTTTTGAGGTATTATCCCAGGGAATATGAGGACTGGAGCAATTGCATTTCGGTGGATGAAGCAAAGGCAAATGCCGACAGCGGCGAATTATGCTGCATCAGAGCCGCTGTGTCCTCACAGGTGCGTGCGGTGAGGCTGAAGGGCAACCGCATGCTATATTCCGCGCGTGTTGCGGACGAAGAGGGCAAGGGCTTCCGTGTGACCTTCTTCAACAATCCGTATATCCCGAAGATGCTCGTGCAGGGCAGCAGCTACATCTTCCGGGGCAAGCTCTTTGTGGGTTCAAACGGGGCTGAGATGACCTCGCCGGCATTTGAATCCGCGGACTGCGACAGGATAGTGCCGGTCTACCGAGCGACCGAGGGGCTTCCTTCCCGACAGATCGCAAAGGTGATGGAACAGGTGATTGCCGAGCTTCCGGAGGATCTTGACGACCCGCTGCCGAAGTCCGTGCGCGCAAAATACAAGCTCTGCCATATTCGGTATGCTCTCACGCAGATACATTTTCCCGACGACAGGGATACTTTGGCAACCGCTCGGGACAGGCTGGTTTTTGAGGAACTTCTCATATTGCAGCTGGGATTGCTCCGCCTGAAAGGACGCAGCCGGGGCGAGGCAGGCCTTTATATCAAAGAGGACCACACCGAGGAATTCTGGAAGCTGCTGCCGTTTGAGCCTACAAACGCTCAGAAGCGCGCCGCAAGCGACGCGATAAGGGATATGTCTTCGGGAGGACAGCCGATGTCCAGACTGCTTCAGGGCGATGTTGGTTCAGGAAAGACCGCCGTTGCCGCGGCGGTGTGCCATACCGCAGCCAAAAACGGCATACAGTCGGCTCTCATGGCGCCGACTGAGATTCTTGCGGAGCAGCATTTCAGATCGTTTGCCGAGTTGCTGGAACCGTGCGGAATTCGGGTAGGTTTGCTGACCGGCTCGATGACCGCTGCACAGAAGCGGAACGTCCGCGAACTTGCCGCGCTTGGAATGATCGATGTGCTAATAGGTACCCACGCGCTGATCTCCGATGGCGTTGAATTTGTCTCACTTGGACTTGTGATAACCGATGAGCAGCACCGGTTCGGCGTGAATCAGCGTGGCGCGCTTGCAGCCAAAGGCAACAACCCGCATGTGCTGGTAATGTCTGCAACGCCGATTCCGCGCACACTGGCGCTGATTATATACGGGGATCTCGATATATCGGTACTTGACGAAATGCCAAAGGGCAGGATTCCGGTAAACACCTATTTTGTGGACGGAGGCAAACGCGAGCGCGCTTATAATTTTGTCAAGAAGCATGTATCGGAAGGCTATCAGGGATATGTGGTCTGTCCTCTGGTGGAGGAGGGCGAGAACAGCGGCGATATGAAAGCTGCCCAGAATTACGCGGAGAGCCTGTCCGAAGGTTATCTGAAGGGCTGCAGGCTGGGACTTCTCCACGGACGCATGAAAGGTGCGGAAAAGGAAAGCGTCATGCAGGCATTTGCCTCTGGCGAACTGGATGTCCTTGTTTCGACCACGGTGGTGGAAGTCGGTGTGAACGTCCCGAACGCGGTGATAATGATTATTGAGAACGCCGAACGCTTCGGGCTTTCCCAGCTACATCAGCTCAGAGGCCGTGTGGGACGCGGGAGCGTTCAGTCCTACTGCATACTTATCAGCGACGCGAAGAACGACGCCGCTGTATCCCGCCTCAGAATAATGTGCGATACAAACGACGGATTCGTTATTGCAAACGAGGACTTAAAGCAGCGCGGTCCGGGCGATTTCTTCGGTTCACGTCAGCACGGACTTCCCGATATGAAGATAGCGGATATGATGACCGATATGCATATTTTTACCATGGCTCAGGAGGCGGCAAAGGATATTCTGGCGACTGACCCTGAGCTCAGGCAAAGGGAAAATCTCGGACTGAGCCGAGAGGTGTCCTTGCTCTTCGACAACGATACAGCTATGAACTGAGAGCCTGTACAGACTGATAAAAGCCGTACAGCGCTGTGTTTTCAGCTTGATGCACAGCGCTGTACGGCTTTTACGAGATATTGAGACTGTTTATGGATTTTTTAAGAGACCGGAGAATTGGAGGGAAACCGGTTTCTTAAACATGTAGTCAATGTTATTCGGTCGGAAGAGTGCCGCTGACGTCACCCGAGTATGCTCCCTGATTCCTCACGACGCTTTTGCCCCGCCATGTGCCGCGCTTCCAGCGTATTGCCACCACTACGCCGCGGATTATTTCATCGGCGGCCATTGCTGTCCATATGCCCACAAGACCGAAGCCGCATACGATTCCGAGAATATATCCGCCTATGACCGTGCAGCTCCACATGGCGACAATGCCGAGATAGGTGGGAAATCTGACGTCGCCTGATGCCTTCAGGCTGTTGATTATGACAAGGTTGCTCGTTCTGCCGAATTCAAGGAAAATGGCGATGAAAAGCACTTTTTGACCGAGTTCGGTTATTTGAGAACCTATGGCTGCGGTTTCTGAACCGCCTGTAAAAAATCCCAGCGTGACAGGGCTTACAATATAATTGAGACAGGCTATCAGTGCCGAAACAATCAGGGCGCTGCGCATGGTCTTGTTCACGCGCCTGTAGGCCAATTCGTAATTGCCCGCGCCGACCGCATGACCGACGATTATCATGGTTGCCATCGCAACGGACAGCGAATACAGATAGGCAAAATTACTGAGAATACTTGCGTAGATTTTGGTGTTGATTGCAATGATGCCGAAAGTATTGACAAATCCGGTGACAAAAAGCTGGGAAATATTATAGGAGATATTTTCCCCGGCCGTCGGGATGCCCAGTCGCAGCAGAGTTTTTAAAATATCCTTTGGGAATGGCTTTAAATATTTTACTGAAATATGTCCGTCGATAAATATCGCGAAGAATACAGATGCAGCGATCAGCCCTATAATGCGGCTCAGTGTAGTTGATACCGCCACGCCCGAAGCTCCGAGTCCGAGTGAACGGAGCGGTCCGTACAGGAAAAGGTAATTGCCGGCGACATTTATGATATTCATGCCGAGGGAAATGATCATTCCGAATACGGTTTTGCCGTTGCTATGAAAAATTCTTGACATTGTGTCAAGCACCGCTTGAGTAAAAATGAATCCTCCGACTATGCGCATGTAGCTGCGGGCGTCGTTCATCATTTCGGCAGGCGTGTGCAGAATACCCATCAGTGCGTCGCTGCCGAGATATACTATCCCGCTTAATATCAGGCTGAGGACAAGGTTGAATGATACACAGACAGTGTAAATCTGGCTGATTTTATCATTTTTTCCCGCGCCTAAATATTGAGCCACCACAACGACGCTTGCACTGGAAATGACCGTGAATGCAAGGGTGAGAAAGCCGAGTATCTGATTTGCGTTGCCGATAGCGCCGACGGCGGTCTGATCGTATCCGCTGAGCATAAGCGTGTCAGCGTAGCCCAGGAGCATAGAGAGAAGCGCCTGCACGAATATCGGCCACGCCAGTCGTAAAACCGATGAATTAACAACGTCATTAACCTCGTTTTTTGATTTACCGAGATGCGAGGCGTTTTGTCTCTCCATATAATATAATTCCTTTCAACGAGAAAAGAGCGTAAGCACAATTGGATATAACTTATAAAAAAATAATAAACAGGAAATGAAATTTATTAAAAACTATTGACTTAACGTCATGATAATATTATAATTTTTTTAGAGTGAAAAACAAGCAGTATATTTTCTGATTATTGCATTATCCGACATAATGACATTGGCTGAAATTGTCTTTTTCTGTCGATAAGCATTTGTTCGAGTTAATGTTTTGCAGAACAATGCTCTTTTATTTCTGTTTTATTGAATGATAAGAAAATTATACCGGAATAATGTTGATAATATTTGTTGATTTGTCCATCTGAGCCTTATTTACAATTTGACTTTTCCGAAAGAACCGTTTCATTTGACTTGCACTATATTTGCAGAGACAGGGAGGTAATGATATGTACCCGTCGGATAAGGAAATATCGGGATTTATCGAAAAAAAGAAGCACGGAGATCTGCTTTTGCCGTTTGTGATTTACGGTACAATGATGCCCACGCTTTTTTCTTCGTTCCCGCTGCACTGTCACGAGGAAATAGAAATTGTCCTGTGTGACTGCGGCAAATGCAGATACACGGTTTCCGGAACGGATGTTGATCTTGAATTCGGAGATATAATCATTATTATGCCTTGGGTGCTTCATTCTTTCCGGCTGGTGGAGGAAAAGGACTATTTTTTAGCCGCCACTTATCTTTTTTCGCTCAATATGATAGCAAATCACACGGTTGACGTTTGCGCGTCCAAATATTTCCTGCCAATGCTCAGTCGCAAATGCAACGACTACTGTGTGATACGGTACCATTCCGAGCATTATGATGAATTCAGACCCATCGCGATTCAGTTGTTTGATGTTTATTGCGAACGCGATCCTTTTTTCGAGCTGAAACTCAAAAGCCTCATCAACGATATGATGTTCAAGCTGCTGAGCTACGGATATATTGAGATTAAATCCGAAACGCCGGAAAGCGACGATGTGCGGCTGGTTCGCACGGTTGTGGATTACATTTCCGAGCATTACATGGAAAACATCACCCTTGCAGGTCTCGCCGAACTGGTCAGTCTCAGCGAGACAGGTCTTTCACGCCTCTTCCGGAGCGTCACGGGAATGTCGTGTATAGATTACGTGATAGATTACCGTCTGACCAAGGCAATGGGACTTCTCCGATGCAGTGACAAGCCGATAATTGAGGTGGCTTATGAAACCGGCTTTAACAACATCTCATACTTTAACCGGACATTCAAAAAACGCTGCAATTATACTCCGTCGGAATTCCGCAAAAACCGATAAAAAAGAATCCTTCGGGCATGCTTTTGATGCTGCCTGGAGGATTCTGTGGTTTGTAGGGAATTAATTAATCAATCCTTTTTCGAGCTTGTCAAGACCGCGGTTGTCCACCAGATAGCCTTCCGGCTCAGGTGTGTCTTCCGTGTACTGTGGGTGGTAATTCGGATTCTTCGGGTCAGGGTCGGTGGGGTCCCAGCCGGTAATATCGGGCATGGGAAGCTGTTCTCTGAGAGCTTTGGTCAGCGACGGATTCTTTTTGTTGTCGGTAATGTGAATCCATGTGCCGGCTTTGCAGTTTTCGCTTATCCACTTGGCGTTTTCCACGGTGAGGATAACGCTGCCTTCCGGGTCGGGACTGCCAAGCCGGTCATAGCACATCTGGTCGAGCTTTTCCTTTTTGCTGTCGCTGTAGGGCACCGACTGAAAGAACAGAAAGCCGTTGGCGCGGGTTACATACTGCGCGTAAACCGTTTGGCCGTATCTCTGCAATGTTCTCCATACGTCCTTTTCCGTAGCGCGGATGGCGCTCATCTTCCAATAACCCTCCACGAATCTTTTTGATTTTTCCGGGGTGGAGCAAAGCATTATCCTGACCGGCTTGTCATATTTGCCGGTTGAACTGGTGGTGAATACAGTTACGACCTGATTGGTCTTGTCTATCTCTATGAAGTAGGGACAATCGGTGGGGTAAAGCAGCTTTCCGCTGCTGTCGGTGGCGTCTGAGCTGTCTGAGTCGCTGGCAGTGGGAATGTCGTCATACATAAGATTGGTCTTGCTGACGGTGTATCCGGCGAGATTGTCCATGTCTATCCCGGATTCTCCGTCTATGTGTTCTGTAAAGTAATTCACCGTAAAGGCGTTTATTATGAGCAGAATAACCACGGCGGTTATTGCTGAATATATTTTGACTGATGATTTGTCGCTCAAAATCATTTACCCCTTTTATACCATCATCTATAGCCGATTGTAAAAGTGGGAAGTGTCGGACATTCGGGGCTTTAGTCGTTTTAAAACGGGAGTCTTTTTGCCCAGCCGGGAGGAAGGGATTTGCATTTTTATGATTTCGGTATTCGCCTGACCTCGTTTTATTTTCCGGTGCGTTTCGCTCGGTCGGCTTCGTCTCCCTCGTGGAGCTTTGCCCCACCGCCCCAGCAGGACGCTGCCCTGCACCCGCCAGGAAGGCCAGCCCCCCTGGACTCCCATTATTGGCGCTGCGCGCTTTTCTTTTTTCTTTTATATTTTACAATCTAATACCATCATATTTTATATCCTTCACCGACGGCGTGTCAATAACGACGGCTGAAATTTCAACATTATTTAATATTTTCCTGTTGCCAATACAGCTGCGGAAGTGCTAAAATATTTTTAGAGCCTGCTGACGAATCTCTCCACGCACGTCTGGCACGCTGCCTTTGGCAGCTGGCATATCTTTCCGCCATATTTTGCCAAAATCCTCGTTGATACACAAAGTATTGCCTGCGGTTTTGGCTGCCTTGGCGAAAAATCTGACTGCGCCATCCGCACACGTGGAGATACGTCAGCAGGCTCTTAATAAAGTATTGGGGTGAAAATACACATTGACCGTATACAACGAAAATCCAAAGCTCTCCGAGCTGAGGCGCCAATCAATGAAGCTGCCGCTGCTACCCGGTGTGTATATTATGCACGATAAGCGCGACAAGATCATTTATATCGGCAAGGCTAAGGCGCTAAAAAACCGAGTCAGCCAGTATTTCGGCTCACAGGAGGGGCACACCGAAAAGGTGCGCCGTATGGTGGAGAATGTCGATCATTTTGAATATATAATTACCGATACGGAATACGAGGCGCTTGTGCTTGAGTGCAGCCTGATAAAGCTGCACAAGCCGAAGTATAATATTTTGCTCAAGGATGACAAGGGTTATCATTACATCAAGATAACGGCGGAGGAATATCCGAGAATAATCGAGGCCAAAAAAGCCGAGAATGATGGCGCCGAATATCTCGGACCGTATACAGGCAGCTATGCCGTCCGTCAGTCGGTGGACGAAGCCTGCAAGATATTCAGGATACCCACCTGCCGCCGCAGCTTTCCGAGGGACATAGGCAGGGGCAGACCTTGCCTCAATTATTCGATTGGACTGTGCCTTGCGCCGTGCAGGGGAAAGCTGAAGAAGGAGATATACGACGAGGCGATAAGCGAGGCGCGCGATTTTCTTAAGGGAGGCACAAATACTTCGGTTGCCCGGCTCACCGAGCGTATGAACGATTGCGCTGAACGCCTGGAATTTGAGAAGGCAGCCCGTATACGCGACAGAATTAATGCCCTTAAGAAGATGAGCGACAAGCAGAAGGTTATAATGACTTCTGTGGAAGAACAGGACGTAATTGCCGCTGCTCAGGGGTCGGGAAGCACCTGCTTTGAGGTATTCAGATTCAGGGGAGGCAGACTGTGCGACCGCGAACAGTTCCTTATTGACGACATGATGGGAGATCTGGCTCTCTGCCGCAGTGAATTTATCAAGCAGTATTATTCGATGCGTGATGTTCCTCCGAGGGTTACGGTTGACGGAGAGGCTGATGATTCTGAGCTATTAGAGCAGATGCTGACAGAGAAGCTGGCGGACAAACATGGCAGGAAGGTGCGGATAACCGTTCCTCAGAAGGGCGAACAGCAGCGGATAGTTGAGATGTGCCGTCAGAACGCAGCCGAATATCTGGCGCAGGCAAAGGGCAGAACAGGCGAAATCACGGCGGCGGTAGACGAACTCGGCAGACTTTTAGGGCTGGATTCACCGCCCGAATATATTGAGTCCTACGATATTTCAAACACACAGGGAGATGACAATGTAGCGGGCATGGTGGTCTTTGAAAACGGCAGGCCGCTTAAATCGGCATACCGCAGATTCAGGATCAAAACTGTTGAAGGTCAGGATGATTACGGCTCCATGCGCGAGGTCATCACCCGGAGACTTCTGGAATACGGTGAACACAAGGAGGAGGGCAAGGGATTCGGACGGCTGCCGGATCTCATACTTCTCGACGGCGGCGAAGGGCATGTCAATGCCATACGCCCGCTGATTGAAGCCTCCGGCCTGCCGATTGCGCTCTTCGGCATGGTCAAGGACAGCAAGCACAAGACCCGTGCCATAGCAGCCGGCGGAAAAGAAATTTCGCTCAACCGAAGCCGCGCGGCTTTCACGCTGGTTTCGTCAATTCAGGATGAAGTTCACCGTTTCGCTATAACATATCATCACGCCAGCCACGGGAAATCGGTAATCCGAAGCAGCCTCACGGAAATTGAGGGCATCGGACCTGCCAGAGCGAGAGAACTGCTTAAGCATTTCAAGACGATTTCCGCGGTATATGAAGCGTCGGTTGAAGAGCTTTGCACGGTGAAGGGAATGAATCGCAAGGCTGCTGAAAATATTAAGGCGCAAAAGAATAAAAAAGATGCTGAAGAATGATAGCAGGCATATAAAAAACTGTATATTTGTAGGATATACCAAAAAACGATATGCAAATTTGGTAAATAGTATTGCGACAACATATTACACTTTTGTAAGTTTCGACATAATTGCAGCAAAATACTTTACAGCGGATAAAATATGCTGTATAATATTCCGGTAAAATGTTAGGCGAAAGGATGCTGCCGATGAGAGTGATCACAGGCACCGCAAGAGGCAGACGTCTCAGAACTCTGGATGGCAATGATGTAAGACCCACTACCGACAGAGTAAAGGAAGCTGTTTTCAGCGTAATACAGTTTGAAATAGAGGGTCGCAGGATTCTCGATCTGTTTGCCGGCAGCGGTCAGATGGGCATCGAGGCACTCAGCCGCGGAGCTTCGGAGGCTGTTTTTGTGGACAGTTCCGCCCAGTCGATAGCTGTAGTCAGGGAAAACCTTCGCGCTTGCGGTCTGAACGGAGCGGCAGTCGTAATTCAGGGCGACGCTCTTTCGTATCTCGCTCCGAGAGCGGGAAGGCGGGATTTTGATTACGCCTTTCTCGATCCGCCATACGGACGCGGCATTTTGCAGTCCGCGCTTCCAGCGGTGGCTTCGGTGGTCAAACCGGGCGGTGCGATTATCTGCGAATCACCCGCCGATGAGACTCTTCCCGAATCAATCGGTGATTTTGTGATATACCGACATTACCGCTACGGCAGAATCAAGGTCACGTTTTACCATGTCCCGCACGGGGACGAATCATCGGATGGGGGAGATGACGAGTGAAAATCGCGATTTGCCCCGGCAGCTTTGACCCCATAACGCTGGGACATTTAGATATTATCCGAAGGGCCGCTGTCATGTTTGACAAGGTAATTGTAGCCGTATTGGTCAATCCGGGCAAGAATCCGTCCTTTACGGCGGATGAGAGACTGGATATGATCAGGCGCGCGGTTGCTGACATTCCAAATGTCGAGGCGGAGTGCTTCGACGGTCTGCTTGCCGAATACGCCCGTATGCGCAACGCACATACCATTGTCAAGGGACTGCGCGCGGTCACCGATTTCGAGTATGAATTCCAGATGGCGCTGATCAACCGCAAGCTCAATCCCGACTGCGACACAGTGTTTCTCACGACCAGTTCTCAGCATATGTATCTTTCATCGAGCATGGTGAAATCCATAGCCCGCTTCGGAGGCGATATTTCGGATTTTGTTCCAGAGTGCATATGCGGCGAAATAAGCGAGAGGCTTTCAAAACAGGTTGAAGAGTAGCAAATAATTTGTCAATTGGCAGGAAATAATAATTTTCAAAGGAGATAATTAATCATGAGAAGTATAGAAGAACTGCTTGCAAGCATTGATGACATTATGGACAGAGCCAAGGCTGTTCCCTTCAGTTCGGACAAGTGCATTGTCGATGCGCGCGAGCTTAACGCGGTCATTGACGAGGTGAGAATGAATCTCCCTCAGGAGATCCGTCAGTCAAAGGCGGTTATGACCGATCGCGACAATATTATAGCCGGAGCCACCAAGGAAGCCGACGAGATAACCGCAAAGGCTCAGGAGAGAGCCAGAGCCATGGTTAATCAGGAGGCAATCTACAAGGAGGCAAAGGAAAAGGCTGAAAAGATTATTACCGCCGCCGAGGAACAGGCAAACGAGATACTCAGAGGCGCATTCACATTCTCCGACAACATTCTGCTCGATACCGAGAATGCAGTCAACCAGAATCTCGAGACCGTCAGACAGGCGAGAAAGAACCTTCGCACCGCCGTCAAGACAAGAGTTGCCGCCAACAGGGCCAAGCAGGCGGAAAACGCCGGTCAGCAGTCCGATTCCGGTGAAGAGTAATTCCTCCCGGCAATACATAAATTGCATACAATATATAACGGCGCCGTCCGTGATTATCTTGTGTAAGAATGAGATAATCACGGACGGCGCTTTTTTGCTTCGCAATATAAAAACTATCAATAAATATTAAATTTCAATGAATAATGTCATTAAAAATTTTTTGATAAATCTCTATAAAGGAATTGACTTTTATAAAAAACCACTCTATAATTAAATAGAAGTGGGGAGTGAAAACATATAAGTGGTAGATTAAGCAATAAATGTGGGTCAAAAAATCAGAAAAAACATTCGGAAGCCGTTGCTGCGTGAAGAAAAACACGCTGCATCGGGCGACCGATATTTTGTCCTCTGTTTCATTTGTATTTCAACTTGCTTTTTAATTATATTATATCTTTTCCCATTTGTCAAATAATTATGCAGGACGGCTGCTAATTATTCCGATTTTTTGAGTTTTTTACAGGGGACGGGAGTTTTGCGCAAAGGAGGGCGGATCGGATGCTTATCGGCAAAGCTGTACATAATCTCGATACAAAAGGCCGTGTAGTCATTCCCGCGAGATACCGGGACGATTTCGGTTCGTCGATCTTTGCACTTTACGGCGTAAAAGGATGCATCAGGCTTTATCCCTATGAGAATTTTATGAAAGTAACGGCGAAGGTGGTTGACGGCGATATCAGCAAAGACGCCTTCAGACGCAAGATATTCGGTTCGGTCGAGCTGCTTTCATTCGACGCGCAGGGGAGAATTCTCATTTCGGAGGAACTGAGAACCAAGGCGGGCATCACTGACAGGGTGCGCATGGTCGGCATGTACGACTGGCTCGAGCTCTGGAGCGAGGAAAGGCTCGCCGAGGTGGAAGAAGAACTTACCTCCGAGAACGAAATGAAAATCATGGCTGAGCTTGGTCTCGCCTGACATCAGGAAGGCGTGGTGTGCGGATTGGAATTCAATCATATTCCGGTGCTGTTTGAAGAAACCATTGCGTCGCTCAATGTCAGACAGGACGGAATTTACGTTGACTGCACGGCGGGCGGAGGTAATCACAGCGCGGCAATATTGAATCTGCTTGGCGAGAACGGCAGGCTGATTTGCCTCGACCGTGATCCGGACGCAATAGCCGCCGTCACAGCGAGGTTTTCCGGCGACAGCCGGGTGAACGTGATACAGACAAGGTACA
Source organism: uncultured Eubacteriales bacterium (assembly GCA_900321515.1). Lineage (GTDB taxonomy): Bacteria > Bacillota > Clostridia > Oscillospirales > Acutalibacteraceae > RUG762. The sequence goes on from ONWI01000024.1 coordinate 20,488, forward strand.
GCGCGGTGGGGGAAGTCCTCGCCGGACTGGGAATATGCGCCGTTGACGGGGTGCTGATGGATATCGGCGTTTCGTCTCATCAGGTGGATACAGCCGAGCGCGGCTTTTCGTTTCATAAGGATGCCCCGCTTGACATGAGAATGAGTCAGTGCGGCACAACAGCCGCCGATCTCTGCAATACTATGACGTGGCAGCAGCTTGCCGAAATATTCTCCAGATACGGTGAGGAAAAATTTTCGGTCCGCATTGCCAAGGCGATATGCGCCGCGAGAGAGGACAAGCCTGTTGAAACGACATTCCAGCTGGCTGATATTATATCCGGAGCCGTTCCGGCGGCTGCCAGAAGAGCAGGACATCCCGCCCGCAAGGTTTTTCAGGCGCTGCGGATAGCGGTCAATGACGAGCTTGGCGAGCTTGAGAGAGGATTGCAGGCTGCTTTTGAATGCCTTAAACCGGAGGGACGCCTTTCGGTAATCACCTTCCATTCGCTCGAGGACAGGATTGTAAAACAGACCATGGCAAAGTGGTGTGAGGGATGTATCTGTCCGCCGGATTTTCCGGTTTGCGTATGCGGCAGAAAGCCTGCGGCAAGGCTGCTCTTCAAAAAGCCTGCTGTGCCGTCGGAGGAAGAACTGCTCCGCAATCCGCGCAGCAGAAGCAGCAAACTGCGCACCTGCGTGAAGCTGTGAACTTGTTTTGATCTTATGCTTGAATTTGCGGGCTTATCCCGCGTCAATAACAATTTATTACACAGGGGGACGACAGAATGGTAAACCTTAACGGAAGCAACGCTTATCAGATGCGCTATGAAGAAGGCGCCGTACGCAAGAAAAGAAAAGAGAAGTCCGATGTGCCGGCAAAGAAGCACGTCCGGCCGAACATGACAGTAAAACTCAACACCAAAAGAGCCAAAAAGCCTTCGCACGCTCCTAAGCAGCTTAAAAACAGGGTGAGGACGTTGGACGCGGGCGAAGTTCGCGTGCTTTTTGCGGGCGGCTTTGTATTCTGCATCATCATCGCGTTTTTTGCGTTTACAATGTGCTGTCATGCCCGTGACAATGAGCTTACCCTTCTCATCAATCAGAAGAAGGATGAGCTTGCCTCGCTTCAAAACGATTATCAGGGATTGATGGTAGAGCGCGATAACTTTCTGGCAGACGATGCTATCGAAGACTACGCGATACACAATCTCGGTATGCAGAAAAGGGAGAGCCGTCAGGTTAAATGGTTTGAGGTCAGCTGGAACGACGATTTTGACGAGTGATAGGGACTTTATGTTTTTTGCACCGGTTTTTGCGGCATACTTTCATTGAAAACACAATACATATGCAATAGGGCGGGTGCATTGGATTCTCTTGCCGGTTCATTCGCCTTTTGTTGCCGGAGAGAGTTAAGATATTTTCTTGACTCTCGTTTTCATTGAAAGCAAAATATTATGGAGGTACAGATTTGATTAATAAAATTCAATCATTTATTACACGATATTTTACGCGGTATAAGAGTCTGGACACCTTTTCAGCAAGATTTGCTGTCGTCACGTTCCTGATCGGTGCGTTTGTGCTTGCTATTTTTTACAATCTTTTCAAGCTCATGGTTTTTGAAAAGGATAAAAACCAGCAGGAAGCCGCTTCCCAGCAGCTAAAGACCGTGAATATTCCGGCGAACAGAGGCACGATTTATGATGCGAACGGGGAAAAGCTTGTTCAAAGCGCTTCCGCATGGGTGCTTGTGATTGATCCCAAAGCTATGAGGGCAAATTATTCCGACGCGGAACATGAAGAAATATGTCACACGATTTCGGAAGTTCTGGGCGTGAGCTATGATACCGTGCTTAAAAGAAGCAGGATGAACGCCGTTTCCGTCAAGATAATGAAGAAGCTGAATAAGGAACAGAAGGATAAGATGCACGCATTTATTTACCGGGACGTTTTTTATTACAAGACTGAGGAAAAGGATGAGGACGGCAACAAAAAGAAGGTTGACAAAGTATTCTTTGCCGATAAGGTTATGGCAGGCGAGTATCCCGAGCTGAAAGTCAAGGGAAACGATGAGGTATATTCCGGTGATACAAAGCTCACACACACAAAGGAATATCCCTACATAAAGGGTCTTTCACTACTGGATGACACAAACAGGTATTATTATCACGATATGCCCATAGCCGCCAATGTGCTGGGCTATACCAATTTTGACAACGAAGGTTCACTGGGCATCGAGAGCTATTACAACGACGTGCTGAGCGGCGTTGACGGCAAAGTTCTGCAGGCAAAGAATTCGATGGGCGGAGAAATGCCGTTCGATTTTAATGACAGCAAGCAGAAGCCCGTCAACGGAAACGACCTAACGCTTACGCTTGACGTGAATGTTCAGAACATGCTGGAAAAATATCTCCGGCAGGCGGTTATAGAAAACGAAGTGCAGAATCACGCTGCCGGCATAATCATGAATGTCAATACCGGCGCGATACTCGCTATGGCGACAATGCCGGATTACGACCCGTCCGATTATCTGACGGTGACCGACCCCATCGCCCTCAAAAAAATAAGCGAGATAGAAGACAAGACAGAGAAAAACAAGGCGATAGTTGAGGCACAGCAGGAGCAGTGGCGAAACAAGGCGGTTAACGATACCTATGAGCCGGGTTCGGTATTTAAGCCGATTACCATGTCGTCCGCACTGGAAGAGCATGTCACATCTATGGATGAAACATTTGTCTGCAAAGGCTACCGTCTGGTAGGCAAGAGGAGAATAAAGTGCGCCAACAGAAGCGGCCACGGTATTGAAACGCTGACGCAGGCTATGATGAATTCCTGCAACCCGGCTCTGATGGAACTCGGTTCGCGTCTGGGAGTGAGCACTTTTTCCAAGTATTTCAAATCATACGGACTAACAGCCGCCACCGGTATCGATCTGCCGGGCGAATCGGCAGGTATGTATCACGACAAGGACAGCATGACCGAGCTTGACCTTGCGGAATGTTCATTCGGCCAGTCAATGACGGTCACGCCTATACAGATGATCACGGCATTTTCGGCGGTTGTAAACGGAGGATATCTGCTGAAGCCGTATATTGTCGATTCCATCACCGATCCGAACGGCAATATTGTTCTCACGAAACAGAAGGTTGTGAAGCGTCAGGTCATATCAGAGGAAACATCCGCAAAGATGCGGACTATCCTTGAGGCAACGGCGAACAAGGGCGGCACCGCCCACAACGTGTATCTTGCCGGTTACCGTATAGGCGGCAAAACCGGAACATCAGAGAAAATTGCCAAGCAGGCTGTCTTGAAGGATAAAACCAGCCTGTATGTCGCTTCGTTCTGCGGCGTTGCGCCCATAGACAATCCCGAAGTCGCAGTGCTCATAGTGCTTGACGAACCTCAGGGCAAGAGGCACAGCGGCGGCTCGATCGCGGCTCCGGTGGTCCGCGGAATATTCAGCGAGCTGCTCCCGTATCTGGGAGTGGACACCACATATTCCGAAGAGGAAGAGCGTACCAGGGATATCTTTGTACCCAGCGTGATAGGCCAGAGGAAGGATGACGCGTCCGGCGATCTTCAAAAGAAGGGATTCACGGTCAGGATCTTAGGCGACGGAGATACTGTGACGGCTCAGATACCCGCCGGAGGCAAGACAGCTCCGAAGTCATGCACTATTGTGCTGACTACCGAATCAAAGGGCAAAGTTCCGACCACAACGGTTCCGGACCTTGTGGGACTTTCTCCCACGAAGGTTGCTTACGCCGTCAAGAACAAGAACCTCAACATAAGATACAGCGGCACGGGATTTGACAGCAGCAGCGGTATTTCCGTAAGACAGGACATACCGGCGGGAAGCGTTGTTGAGGAAGGCACGGTGGTAACTGTCGAATTCACCGTGGACGGTATAAACGACTGATAACACGCTATAATAAAAGCGAATATCTCCTACACTACTTGTAAAGGGATGAATAAAAATATGCGGCTTTCAGAAGTGTTGAACGGAATAAAATACACAGGAAGTTTCTCCGACTGTGAGATAAACGATCTTACGTCCGATTCCAGAAAAGTATCGGAGGGCGTCGTATTCGTCTGTATCAAAGGCATCAAAAGCGACGGTCACAGTTTTGCTCCGGCTGCCGCGGCAAACGGCGCTGCCGCGATCATATGCGAACGCGATTTAGGGCTTGAAAATCAGCTCATAGTCGATTCGGCGCGGGAAGCTTTTGCCGTCATGTGCGAAAATTTCATGGGGCATCCTCTCCGCAGGCTCAGGCTGATAGGCGTCACCGGTACCAATGGAAAGACCTCGACGACTTTCATCACAAAGCAGGTGCTCGAGAGAAGCGGTCACAAATGCGGACTTATCGGCACCATTCAGAATATGATTGGGGACGAAGTGCTCCACACGGAATTCACCACACCGGACACATACGAGCTTCACTCGCTGTTTGCCAGGATGGCTGATGCGGGTTGCGAATTTGCGGTGATGGAGGTATCGTCCCACGCGCTCGAACAGGGACGCGTCGCTGGTCTGCATTTTGCGGCGGCATGCTTCACCAATCTGAGTGAGGATCATCTGGATTTCCACGGAACAATGGAAGCGTATTTCGGAGCGAAGGCAAAGCTCTTCGGCATGACCGACTGCGCCATAATCAATATTGACGACGAATGGGGAAACAGGCTGCGCATAGACGACGGTGTGGAGCTTGTAACCTACGGCATTGACAACGATCTCGCCGACATTGCCGCGAGAAACGTGGAATTCTTTGCGGACGGAGTGGGATTTACACTCTGCGCTATGGGAAAGGAATACAAAGTCAAGGTCCCGACTCCCGGAAAATTTTCGGCATACAACGCGCTCAGCGCGGCGGGCTGCGCCCTTGCGGTGGGAGCTTCGCCCGAGGCTGTAGCCGAAGCACTCAACCGTTCGACCGGCATCAAGGGCAGAGCGGAAGTTTTCCCGACCGGACGCGATTTTACCATTATACTCGATTACGCGCACACTCCCGACGGCGTTGAGAATATTCTCAGTTCCATGCGCGCGGTCTCCAAGGGCAGGCTTGTTGCGCTCCTGGGCTGCGGCGGCGACCGCGATCCGTATAAGCGCCCGCTTATGGGCGAAGCGGCGGCAAGGCTTTCGGATTTTGTGATTGTCACTTCAGACAACCCAAGAACCGAAAATCCGGAGGAGATTATCAGGCAGATAATTCCCGGAGTGGAGGAACACGATACCCCCTACACCGTGATAGTCAACCGCCGTGAAGCCATGAAGTATGCCGTTGAGCATGCTCAGCCGGGCGACGTGATAGTTATGGCGGGCAAGGGACACGAAGATTATCAGATAATCGGCAAGGTTAAAATTCACTTTGACGAGCGAGAAGTGCTCAGAGAAATCTTTGATGCACTTGACATGGAGTAAAGGGTGATATATTATATGGATAGCATGAAACTTACCGAGATAGCGTCTGCATTGGAAGTGAGCCCATCGGGATATCCCGACAGGGATATAACCAACGTCACCCTCGACAGCCGTGAAGTGAATGAAGGCTCGCTTTTCATAGCGATCAGGGGCGACCGCTTCGACGCCCACGATTTTGTGCCGGATGTGCTCGCAAAGGGTGCTGCCGCAGTTGTATGCAGCAGAGAAATTGCCGGTGTCCCGGACGACAGGGTGATATATGTCCCTGATACCAGGCTGGCGCTGCTTAAACTCGCAAAGTATTACAGGGCAAAATTTGATATTCCCGTGGTTGGTCTCACCGGCTCCGTCGGCAAAACCACAACAAAGGAAATGGTTGCCGCCGTACTTTCACAGAAGTACAGGACACTTGCCACCCAGGGCAATTTCAACAACGAGATCGGTCTTCCCAAAATGTGCTTCAAGCTGGATGGCAGCTATGAGGCGGCGGTCTTTGAGATGGGCATGAGCGGTTTCGGTGAGATCAGCCGCCTGACCGATACGGCGCGCCCGACGATTGGCGTAATAACCAATATCGGAGTGTCCCACATAGAAATGCTCGGTTCGCGCGAGGGCATACTGAAAGCCAAAATGGAGATACTCGAAGGAATGCAGCCTTCGGCTCCGCTGATAATCAACGGCGATAACGACCTTCTCCCAAAAGGGGTTGACGGTATACCGAATCCCGTTGTGGTCTGCGGAATATCATGCAAGAACGCCGATTGCCGAGCGGAAAATATCAGACAGAACCAGGACTCCATGAGCTTTGTGATTAATTTCCGCGGTTCCAGATATCCTGTGGAGCTTCCCGCGGTGGGAATGCACAATGTGTACAACGCGTGCATTGCCTTCGCCTGCGGAATGCTGCTGGACGTCGCTCCGGAACAGGCTGTCAGGGGACTTTCGGAGTATGTGCCTGCGGGCATGCGCCAGAAGATCGTGAGACGCGGCGGGATAACCGTCATAGAGGATTGCTACAACGCCAGCCCCGATTCAATCAAGGCGTCCCTGAGAGTGCTGCGCGATCTTGACTGCACCCGCAGGATAGCTGTGCTGGGAGATATGAAGGAGCTGGGCAGCTATTCCGGTACCGCGCATTCGGAATGCGGCAGAGCGGCAGCCGAAAACGGGGTTGACATACTGCTCGCATACGGTCCCGAGTCAAAGGGATATATTGAAGGCGCAGACGGCGGAGTACCTACCGCGCTTCATTTTGACGACAAGAGGGAGCTTGTGCTTACACTATGCTCCATGCTGCGCGAAGGCGACGCCATACTCTTCAAGGCGAGCAGAGCCATGAAGCTGGAAGAAGCCATTGAGGCGGTTTATGATGTTATAGCCGGGTAGCATTCAGCTGCCTGCGCAATTTGAGCAAAATTGAGGATGGTAATAACAAATGACACAGGAATTAATAAGTCTGCTGGCATCGGGATTGGCTTTCGGAATAACTGCCGCTTTAGGCAAGAAGATTATACCTTGGCTCCATAAGCTGAAATACGGTCAGACAATCAAGGAAATCGGCCCTAAATGGCACGAAAAGAAGCAGGGAACTCCCACTATGGGCGGCATAATGTTTATCGCGGGAATTCTTGTCTCACTGATAGTCTGTCTGCCTCTGTATTATTATCTCAGGGACGGCGGTTCGATAGTCTCAAATTACGAGGAGCCGGGCAGCTATTGGATAAGGATGATTGCGGGCATTCTCATGGCTGTCATGTTTGGCGCTGTGGGATTCCTTGACGATTATATCAAGGTGGTCAAAAAGCAGAATGACGGACTGACGCCGGGTCAGAAGATGATTTTCATGACCCTGATAAGCGGAGCGTTTCTGACCACACTGGCGATGTGCGGCGACGCGACCGTTACCACGATTCCCTTCTTCACCAACGACGTGGATGTTGGATTTTGGTTTTATCCGATTTCGCTGGTCATGATAGTCGGTTTTGTCAACGCGGTAAATCTCACCGACGGCATAGACGGACTTTGTTCCTCTGTCACGTTTTTTGTGGCTATCGTATTCATAGTTATTGCCGGAATGCACAATATGTTCGGAATGAGCATCTTTGCGGCTTCCGTAGCCGGCGGATGCTTAGGCTTCCTTGTGTGGAATTTCTTCCCTGCAAAGGTGTTTATGGGCGATACGGGTTCCCTGTTTCTGGGAGGACTCTTCTGCGCCATGGCTTATGGGGTGAATATGCCTATACTTATCCCGCTTGTGGGTATAATATATCTGTGCGAGGCTGGCTCTGTCATGCTTCAGGTAGCTTATTTCAAGGCTACCCACGGCAAGAGAATATTCAAGATGAGCCCTATACACCATCACTTTGAGATGAGCGGATGGAGCGAGGTCAAGATAGTATGGGTATTCAGCATAATTACCCTTATTGCCGGTGTGGCGGCAGTCGCTCTTTCTATAGCTTAATACAATAACTCATGCGCCTGTTCCGCAGGAATTTTCCCCCCCCCCGCGAAACGAGGACACTGAGAGGAAACGCCTTCCCGTATCTCCGGGAAGGATTTTTCCGACTTTAGAGAGGAGAGAACGATATGGAAAAGAAGTCCGCCGAAAAGCAGACTATGAGTCTGACTTCCCGCAGCGAAGCGGTGTCCGCGTCCGAAAAGGGCGAGCCGCTGACTGCGCGGGACAAATTCAATTCGTTTCTGTCCCGCGTGCTTTACAAGCTGGGATTTGAGACGGATTTTTCAAGCGGCAAAAAGGAGAAGATTCCCGTAAAGCAGCTTCCGCGCCGCGCGTGGAACGGTGTCAAAAGTGCCGCATCGGATACAAGGGATATCTGGCTCAATAAATCCGCCGCGTATGACAAGCCGCTGTTTGTAATAGTTATCGTACTGGTGGTTGTGGGATTGGTTATGATGTCATCGGCGAGCTATGCGTATTCTTACAGTCATTACGGCAACAGTATGAAAATCATAAACAAACAGGTCATTGCAACAATAATCGGAATCATCTTCATGCTGCTGATCTCGACCATTCATCCCGGAATCCTGAAGGGCAAATGGTCATATATACTGTGGATCATTTCAATTGTACTGCTCGTAGTCGTTCGTATCCTCCCCGGCAAAAAGGGGGTTCATCGCTGGATAGGCGTTGGTTCGCTCTCGTTTCAGCCGTCTGAAATAGCCAAATTCACGGCTATTCTGGTTTGCGCAACCTATATAGCGTATCACTATAAGGAAATCAATGTCATCACATACAAAAAGCACTCCACCAAGCAGAAAGCCGCCAGGAGCAAAAGATTCAGGTATTGGTACGGACTCGGCAGAAATTTCCAGACTGCCGTGTGGCCGTTCATGTGGAGAATAGCGCCGATACTTGTTCTGCTTGTTCTTGAGCCGCACCTTTCCTGCACGATAATAGTGCTGCTGATTGCAGGCACACAGATGCTTCTTGGCGGCACCCGAAAGGAATACTTCCTGACGCTGCTTGCGTTTGCCGCCGTGGGAATATATCTGATCGTTTTTCTGGGAATTGTTCCTTACGGCAGAACAAGGGTTGAAACATGGCTTGATCCGTTTGCCGACGCAAAAGGCAACGGCTGGCAGAATGTCCAGTCGCTTTACGCCATCAGCTCGGGAGGCATATTCGGAGCGGGCTTCGGCAATTCCAGACAGAAATATATGTATATCGCCGAGCCGCAGAACGACTTCATATTCTCCGTGGTATGCGAGGAGGTCGGTCTTGTGGGCGCTATCATAATAATACTGATATTCGTTGCCTTTATCTGGAGGGGATTTTCCCTCAGCGTCGCCAATCCCGACCGTTTTCAGAAATTTGTCGGTATCGGCATAACATCTCAGGTGGGCTACCAGATGATGCTGAATATTGCCGTCGTGACCAACATGGTTCCGAATACAGGCATAAGCTTGCCGTTCTTCAGTTCGGGCGGCACCTCGATCCTGATGCTGCTTGCCGAGATAGGTGTACTGCTGGCGATTTCGCGTGAATCTCCGAATAAAATAATGTAGGCGATTGTAAAAGTAAAAAAGAAAAAAAGGAAAGCGCGCAGCGCCAATAATGGGGTGCAGGGGGGAAGGCTCCCTGCCAGGGGTCCGGGGGCAGCGCC
>ONWI01000227.1 GCA_900321515.1 uncultured Eubacteriales bacterium
AAATGCAGCAGGTCTGTGATAATACATATGAGTTCCCCGATCTCACATTAGATCAGGCTGCGTAAGCACGGCAGTCATTTTTGTTAACGAGTATATTTCCGTTGCGCCTACCGTTCGTTGGCGTTCAGCTACAGGAATACCTTGGAAGAATTGGAGCGCCACACGGGAAGGCCTGCATCCGCATATCTTCCTACCTTGCGGAAAATGTGTACCGAGTGCATTGTGGTCTTTCCTGACGGCTCACCTTCCGCGCCTCAACACCATCCAGGATGCCGATATGGTGAAACTCGCCGAGCATTTCGGCGTGAAGTACCGGAAGGATTTTCTGAATCCGTAAATAGTGTCTGCTGAAAAAGAGTAAAAAACCCAAATATAAAACAAACCACATCCGAAACACCAACCGATTGGCTGTACTTCGGACGTGGTTCTGTATTGTCTGATTTGTCAGACCTTTTTCATATCACTTTTGTTGGAATTGCTCACGTAATGCTAAGCTTTTCCATTCTTCTCTTTATAATGAACAAGCGTCTGACCAGCATTAACAGTATCTCCTTCCCAAGACATTCGAAGTCTTCTCCCTTGATAGATACCGTTTCGACGCCGACATGGATAAGCACCTCCATGCCGTCCGACTCAAGACCGATTGCGTGTCCGCGTTATTTCATCTCGTGTCTCCGTTATGATTCTTTACTGTGCGCACTTTTTAAGGCGCTTCTTCCACTGCTACGATTCGTCCCTGTCCGTAGGGATTGGCATATTCTTCTCCGATCACTCCGCCGAGAGTCACCGTGATATAGTCAATCAGCACCTGATTGTCCATCTTGACGGAATCCTGAAGAACTTTACACCCGTCAAACATGGTAAATCCGTTTCCGTGGTTTAAAAGAAGATAGTCGCTGGACGCTACGGAATACATCTTGTGCGTATCCAGCGGCTCTCCGTTTATCATCACATTCTTTACGCGATATTGACCTGTAACGCCTGTAAACATCCCTTCCGTATCCTGTGAACATGTACTCTCGGTATACGTATGTATCTCGTAAGACAGTCCGGAAACATGGAGAAATCCGCCGTCATCAGCGGGAAGCGCACTGCATCCCCATTCCAGCGCGTCCAGAATCTGCTGTCCGCTGGCTTCTACCACCGTGAGCATATTGCCGAAGGGGGAAAACACTCAGTATATCATTCACGGTGATGTCACCGCTTTCGATACTCACCCGGATACCGCCGCCGTTGATCAAAGCAATATCCGCGCCGGACTGATCCCGGAATGCATCGGCGCAAAGGTCGCCCAGATTGGTTTCCGATCTCCTTATGATATACATCGGCTGACCGTTCCATGTTGCGGATGGATCGTTAACGGTCAGATTGACATCACTTTTCGCGACAACTTCCTTCAGCTTTTCGGTCATTTCCGACATAACATGATCCACCGCGGCAGTCATTTCATTTTGAATGCCAAGCAGTTCCGGAGCGGAAACTTCGTTATTCCATGTATACAGCCCGGTATCCACGCTTCCGTTCTCCGCGCTGATGCGAAGCCAGCCAATCCCCGCCATTTTTGTGCCGCATGCCTGACGCACTACATCATAGCCGTCCTTGTTCTTCATTACCACCTTGTCGGTGTCATGACTGTGACCGTCAAGGAACGCATCTACCCCTGTCGTGTTTTCGATCACATCCGCATAGGTAAATGGATGACATGACGCTTCAATGCCCATATGTCCGAGCACAATTACATAATCCGCCCCCTTGGCTCTGGCATCGTCCGTCGCTTGCTGCACGGCGTTGTATAATGTTTCCCCGGTTTCATCCTGAAGGAAACCATAGATAAAATTACCGTCGGCGTCCATGAAATGCTTCGGGGTGGAAGATGTCAGGGTAATCGGCGTCGTCACTCCGATAAAAGCGATTTTTGTATCACCGACATCCATAAGGACGTACGGATCAAAAACCAACTCGCCCTTTCTGTTGAAATTACAGCTGATATAGGGGAATTCCGCCATTTCCGCCAGTTCCATAAAGCGTTCCATCACGTAGTCAAACTCATGGTTGCCGGGAATGGCGGCATCATAGCCGATGGCGTTCATCAATTCAATATCAGCCTGGCCTTTCGTGAGCGTTCCTATCGGTTCACCCTGGATTGAATCGCCGTTATCCACCAACACCACACGACTGCCCGCTGCCTCCATTTTGTCCATGACCGCTTTCAGCCCGACATAGCCAAAATTCTGATCTACACCGCAATGGACGTCGCTTGTAAAAAGCACTACGATATCCCGTTCTTTCCGGGTTTCGGTTGCGGATATCTCTGATGGTGATACCAGATTCTCGCCAGTATTGTTTTGCAACGCGCAGCATCCCGTCAGCATAAACGACAGTAAAAATATTAAAAAAACAGTCTTTTTCACGATTAACAACTCCTTCACACTTCAATAAATCAGAAAGCGTAACTCCAAGTTTACTTGCGATTCTCATTAGCATTATAACATGTTTTCAGCCAACATCATATATCCAGACTGGCAATCATACTAAATTCGTATAATTATACAAAAAGCAATTATAAACTTTGTAACATTGCTAAAATATTAAGATATTATATTCTGGCGATAGCAGTTTCGGAATAATGATGATATAATACATTTATCAGTCAAACAGATTTACAGAGATATATGGAAATGAAGTGTGCTGAAAAATGAATAAACTATTTGATGAAATTCCTCGCATTGAGAATGACCGAATACTTCTCAGACGCCTGGAAAAAGGCGATATCCCCTGTCTTAATAAAATGACTTCGGATGAAAAGGTGTATCGATATTTGCCTACATTTTTGTTCGAGAAACAATATGATGATTCCGAAATAATGATAGAAAACCTGTATGAAAATTGCTTCACCGCAAAAGAAAGCCTGATACTTGCGATAGAGGACAAGGAAACCGGACAGTTTTGCGGACTCGCAGAGTTTTACGGCTTCAAGGACAGT
>ONWI01000041.1 GCA_900321515.1 uncultured Eubacteriales bacterium
CAGGCAATACTTTGTGTGATTAACTAAGGAAACATTCGTTTCCCTTGGATTTTGGCAAAATATGGCGGAAAATATGCAAGCAAGCCGTGCGTGGAGAGATACTTCAGCAGGCTCTTATAAAAATCCGTTTGGGAGAACTGATTTTGCCGGAAGACGGCGCTCTCCCGAACGGATTATTTTGATATCGGGTTTCCTTTTCGCAGCGGTTATCCGCACTCAAGTCAAAATAATATTCCGATTATTAATATCAAGTTAATAAATAAGGTATATATTTGAAAGATAAACGAATATCAAAGTCCTATGATTGGAGAAATATTGATGGGAATAAAAAAGATAATGCTGATCGTTAATCCCTGCGCCGGTAGAAAATCCGGTAAAAAAAACGCTGACAAGGTGGTATCTCTGTTAAAAAAACAGGGAGCGGATTGTTCGCTCTACATGACCGGAAAACGGGGCGACGCCACTCAGTTTGTTATTGACGACGGCAGGAAGTATGATATTGTAGCCTGCATGGGCGGCGACGGCACTCTGAATGAGGTGATTAACGGTCTTCTCAAAGCTAATCTTAATGTTCCGCTGGGCTATATTCCCGCCGGCAGCACCAATGACTTTGCAAGAAGCATGCATATTTCCAAAAACATTGAAATAGCCGTCGCAAACATCATCAATTGCAACACCAAAGAAATAGACGCGGGACTTTTTAACGACAGATATTTCGGATATATCTCATCATTCGGCATTTTCACACGCACTTCTTACAGCACACCTCAGAGTGTAAAAAATCTGCTGGGCGGCAAAGCCTCATACCTTCTGCACGGATTGACTGAGCTTGGAAAGGTTAAACCCGAACATATGCAGGTGGAAACCAACGGCAGGATTTACGAGGGCAATTATATCTTCGGCGCGATCACAAATTCCACATCCGTCGGCGGCATTCTCAGATACGACCCGGGTCTCGTGAATACAAGCGACGGCAAGCTCGAAATTATGCTGATACACAAGCCTAAGAACCCCGCTCAGTTTTTTTCGATTGTCGGCAGTCTGATCTCAAAAAAATTCACTGACAATCCTTACATAGATTTTGACCGCTCGGACAGGTTCACCATCATGCCGGCGTCGAGATCAGACTGGTCTCTCGACGGAGAATTCGCCTATACTACGGGCAGCAGCGAAATAAGGTGCATGAAAAAAAGGATCAGGTTCATCTGTTCACAGGACGGCAGGTGATTTTCCCGGATATTCCAGACAATAGACCGTACACCCGGCAGGTTATGCGCCAGAACGTACGGTCTTCTTTTGAATTATTGTTTGTTGGAGTAATAATATTCTATTGCCTGCGTCACAAATTCCGCTGTTCCTTCCCCCGCCCGCTTGTCTATGTAGTGCTGCATACTGCCTCCACCACTGTAGGCTCTGCCCAGCGACAACAGAACATCGTCGGAGCAGGTGTAGTAATTCTCGGTGATGTAATCCTGAAGCTCCCTGACCTTCGCCTGAACTATTTCATCTGACGGCTCCGACGACGTGCGGAGCTGTCCCGTCTCAGCAATGATATTCATCAGTCCCATCGCCTGCGAACGGTAGTCTTCTTCGCTCCAGCCCGCTGTTTTCCGTGCGTACTCCTGATACTCCGGCGTGGTGCCCCATGTTTCTTTTGCCTGACGCTCGTATTCGTCTATTTTCTTCACGTCAAATTCGCTGAAATCCAATTGATTCACCCCCAATACCTTGATTCCCTGCGCAAGTGTGATAAGATTTTCGATGTGCGTTTTTTTCCTTTGCAGCAGCTCAATCTGACGCTCCAACGCCTTGATCATATCAAAATCCGACCCGCCCATGATGTCGCTTATCTCCCTGAGTGAAAATTCCAGCTCCCGGTAAAGCAATATGCATTGCAGCCGGTAGAGAGCCGCTTCGTCATACAGCCTGTAGCCCGCCGGCGTCACCTCAGTCGGCGGCAGCAATCCGATCGCGTCGTAATAGTGCAGCGTCCTGACGCTCACACCCGTCAGCCTGCTTACCTCGCTGACCGATAACAGCTTTTGATATTCCCTTGATTCATCCACACCGTATCACCCCCTGCTGATTCCATTATAAACCATGACGCCGCGTGAGAGTCAAGTGTTTTTTTCTTTTTTTTCAAAAATAAACAAACGACAGCCGCTGCGGATTCTGCATCCTCGCTGCTGTCGTTTGTTTAGGATTGTTCTTTCGCCATTCGCCCATCACCGTTGCGTGTCCGGGTGCGTTGTGGCTTTCGGATGGGGGGGTATCGGTATTCGCCCATCACC
>ONWI01000142.1 GCA_900321515.1 uncultured Eubacteriales bacterium
AAGAGGGAGGCAATATCCGGCTCCCTCTTTGAGGGAGCTGTCAGCGAAGCTGACTGAGGGAGTGCTTAAGTTGTGGATAGTGGATTCAGAATGCAAAACTCCCGATTGACGCTGTTTTCCCACTTTAACAATCATATAAAATAAATTATAAAAAAGGAGTCACAAAAAATGATCAAAGAAGCAATAATCAAAATCGTAAGCAAAGGAGATCTCACCTATGACGAGGCATACGCGGTGATGAACGAAATCATGAGCGGTGAGACCACGCCCACGCAGAACGCGGCATTTCTGTCGGCGCTATCGACCAAGAGCGCACGCGCGGAGACGACGGACGAGATCGCGGGATGTGCCGCCGCCATGCGGGACCACGCGACCAAGGTAGAGACGGGGATGGAAATATTCGAGATAGTAGGCACAGGCGGGGACAACGCCCACAGCTTCAATATATCGACAACCTCGGCGCTTGTCGCGGCGGCAGGAGGCATGAAGGTGGCAAAGCACGGCAACCGTGCGGCGTCCTCCCTGAGCGGGACAGCGGACTGTCTGGAGGCGCTGGGGGTGAATATCAATCAGAGCCCGGCGCGCTGCGTAGAGCTGCTCAAAGAAGTGGGAATGTGCTTCTTCTTTGCGCAGAAGTACCACACATCAATGAAATACGTGGGAGCGATACGCCGTGAACTGGGATTCCGGACGGTGTTCAATATTCTGGGACCGCTCACCAATCCCGGTTCGCCAAAGATGCAGCTGCTTGGGGTGTACGACGAATATCTGGTTGAACCGCTCGCGCAGGTGCTTGTAAGCCTTGGGGTGAAGAGGGGCATGGTAGTGTACGGCATGGATAAGCTCGACGAAATCTCGCTCAGCGCCCCCACCAAAATATGCGAAATCAAGGACGGCTGGTTCCGTTCATGCATAGTCACGCCCGAAGAATTCGGATTTGAAAGATGCAGCAAGGCGGATCTCAAGGGCGGCACTCCCGCGGAGAACGCGGCGACGACGCGCGCGATTCTCAGCGGACAGCAGGGGCACAAGCGCAACGCGGTGCTGATGAACGCCGGAGCGGCGCTCTATATCGGCGGCAAGGCGGATTCAATGGAAAAGGGCGTAGTGATGGCGGCGGATATAATTGATTCGGGCGCGGCGCTGCGGACATTGGAGAAATTCATCGAAGTCAGCAACCGTCCGGAGGCGGAGGCATGAGCATACTTGACCAGCTTGCGGAATACGCGGGAGAACGTGTGCGCAGGGCGAAGGCAGACATTCCCGGCAGTGAGATGAGGGAAAGGGCATTCGCGCTGCCAAAGGGGAATTTTGCCTTTGAAAAGGCGCTGAAAAAAGACGGTATATCCTTCATCTGCGAGTGCAAGAAGGCGTCGCCGTCAAAGGGACTGATATCTCCCGACTTCCCCTATAAGCGGATAGCGAGGGAATACGAGAAGGCGGGGGCGGACGCGATTTCGGTGCTGACCGAGCCGAAGTGGTTTTTGGGAAGCGACGAATACCTTCGGGAAATAGCGTCGGATGTTGCGGTGCCATGCCTTCGCAAGGATTTCACCGTGGACGAATACATGATCTACGAGGCGAAGGTGCTGGGCGCGTCGGCGGTGCTGCTGATCTGCTCGATACTGAGCGAGTCACAGATGAAAGAATACCTTTCGGTGTGCGATGAGCTTGGGCTGTCGGCGCTGGTGGAAGTTCATGACGAAGCGGAGATAAGGATGGCGCTCGACGGTGGAGCAAGGGTCGTGGGCGTGAACAACCGCAACCTGAAGGATTTCACCGTGGATACCGACAACAGCAGAAGGCTGCGTTCGATGCTGCCGCCGGGAGTGGTGTTTGTCTCAGAGAGCGGCGTGAAAAGCGCGGAAGATGTAGCCGCGCTCCGCGAAATCGGCGCGGACGCTGTGCTGATAGGGGAGACGCTTATGCGCGCTCAGGATAAAAGCGCGAAGCTGCGCGAACTGAAAGGAATCAATCCATGACCAGAATAAAGCTGTGCGGACTGACCCGTCCGATAGAAATCCGGACCGCCAACCTTCTGCGGCCGGAATATATAGGATTTGTATTTTATCCCAAGAGCCGGCGATACATCGCGCCGGAACAGGCTGCCCGGCTCAGGGAAATGCTTGATCCCGGGATAAAAGCGGTGGGAGTGTTCGTTGACGGACAGCCGGAGAATATCGCCGGACTAATGGAGAGCGGCGTGATAGATATGGCGCAGCTTCACGGAAACGAGGACGCCGCATATTGCCGCAGGCTCAGAGAACTGACGGGAAAGCCGGTGATAAAGGCGTTCCGCGTGGAAAAACCGGAGGACTGCGAACCGGCGGAAAAATATCCGTCGGACTATCTGCTGCTGGATTCGGGAATGGGCAGCGGGGAGACCTTCGACTGGTCGGCGGTATCGGGAGTCAGGCGGGGATACTTCCTCGCCGGCGGGCTGAACGCGGGCAATGTCGCCGCCGCGATACGGAAGCTGCACCCCTTCGCGGTGGACGTAAGCTCCGGAATCGAGAGCGGCGGAATAAAGGACACGGATAAGATGGCGGCATTTGTCGCCGCGGTTAGAAAGGAAGATGAAGGATGACAAATCCGAACGGACGTTTCGGAATACACGGAGGGCAGTATATTCCGGAAACGCTGATGAACGCCGTCATAGAGCTGGAAGAAGCGTATAATCATTACAAAAACGACCCGGAATTCTGCGCCGAACTGGCGGAGCTTTTCAATGAATACGCGGGGAGACCTTCGCGGCTGTACTACGCGGCAAAAATGACAGAAGATCTCGGAGGCGCGAAAATATACCTGAAGAGAGAAGACCTGAATCACACAGGCGCGCACAAGATAAACAACGTGCTGGGTCAGGCATTGCTGGCCAGGAAGATGGGCAAGACACGCCTGATAGCGGAGACCGGAGCGGGGCAGCACGGAGTCGCCACCGCGACAGCCGCAGCCCTGATGGGCATGGAGTGCGTAGTATTCATGGGGGAGGAGGACACGAAGCGCCAGGCGCTGAACGTCTACCGGATGAAGCTGCTGGGGGCGGAGGTAATCCCCGTAAAGACCGGCACCGCCACATTGAAGGACGCGGTTTCGGAAGCCATGCGCGAATGGACGACCCGCATAACCGACACGCATTACTGCTTAGGATCCGTCATGGGACCGCACCCGTTCCCGACGATAGTGAGGGATTTTCAGTCGGTCATTTCCCGAGAGATAAAGGAGCAGATGCAGCTCAGGGAAGGACGCCTGCCGCACGCGGTAATTGCGTGTGTGGGCGGAGGCTCCAACGCAATCGGCAGCTTTTACCACTTCATCGGGGACAAGGACGTGCGTCTGATCGGCTGCGAAGCGGCGGGGCGCGGAATCGACACATTCGAGACAGCCGCGACCATATCGACCGGCAGGGTGGGCATCTTCCACGGGATGAAGTCGTATTTCTGTCAGGATAAATTCGGACAGATCGCGCCGGTGTATTCCATTTCGGCGGGGCTTGATTATCCCGGAGTGGGACCGGAGCACGCCTATCTGCATGACATCGGGCGGGCGGAATATGTTCCCGTAACCGACGAGGAGGCGGTGGAGGCGTTTGAATATCTGGCGCGCACAGAGGGGATCATTCCCGCCATCGAATCCGCGCACGCGGTAGCATACGCGATGAAGCTCGCGCCCGGGCTTGACAGGGATAGGATAATCGTCATAACGATTTCGGGACGCGGGGACAAGGACTGTGCGGCGATAGCCCGATACAGAGGGGAGGATATCCATGAGTAAAATAGCAAACGCGTTTGCGGGAGGCAAGGCGTTCATACCGTTCATAACCTGCGGGGATCCGGATATGGAGACCACCGCGGCGGCAGTGCGCGCGGCAGTCAGCAGCGGCGCCGATCTGATAGAACTTGGCATACCGTTTTCAGACCCGACAGCCGAAGGGCCGGTGATCCAGGGGGCGAATATCCGCGCTCTGGAGGGAGGAGCCACCACCGACAGTGTATTCGGACTTGTGCGGGAGCTGCGCCGGGACGTGACCGTACCGCTGGTCTTCATGACATATGCGAATGTGGTATTTTCCTACGGTTCGGAGCGGTTCATCTCGACCTGCGGGGAGCTTGGGATAGACGGACTGATTCTGCCCGACCTGCCCTTTGAGGAAAAGGAGGAATTCCTGCCTCTGTGCCGTAAGTACGGCGTGGAACTGATTTCGCTCATAGCGCCGACCTCTGAGAACCGCATTGCCATGATAGCGCGTGAGGCGGAAGGATTTATATACGTCGTGTCCAGCCTTGGTGTAACGGGAGTGCGGAGCGAGATAAAGACAGACCTTGGGGCGATTGTGGAAGTGATAAGGGAGAACACGGACGTCCCCTGCGCGATAGGCTTCGGCATATCCACGCCGGAACAGGCGCGCAGAATGGCAGCGATTTCTGACGGAGCCATCGTAGGCTCCGCGATAATCCGGCTGCTGGAGAAGCACGGCAAGGATGCCCCTCCATATATCGGCGAATATGTGAAAAGCATGAAGGAAGCCGTTGCGGCGGCAAACCTGAACTGACCAAAAAAACCTCTGAGACATTTTGATCTCAGAGGTTTTTTCATATGATTTAAAAAAACTAAGCGGTAATTTCTCCGTCATGGGAAATGAGAGAAGCCGAAGTAACGCCCTCGATTTCGAGGACCTCGCGAACCAGCCGGCTTTCTGCGTCAACCTTGACTTCAACAATCATATCCAGGGTCGTCGGGGTAAGATTTTTGGATTTGATTTTGTAGCTTTGGCTGTACTTCGCGACAGTTTGGAGAATGGCGGTATCGCTGTCGATATCGGAGCTGTTTACCACCAGAATCATCGACAGCTTTTTCATGGGATATTTCTGCATTCCGATCACCACAAGCGACATGAGAAGGGACAGAACGACGGCAATGACCGACAAGCCCGCGCCGCAGATGATGCCGATGCTGATTGCCCAGTAAAGGAAAACAAGGTCAAACGGGTCCTTGATGGCGGTACGGAAACGGATGATGGAGAGAGCGCCGACCATGCCGAGAGAGAGGACGATATTTGACTGAATGGTCAGGATGATTGCGGCGGTGATAACCGCCATAGCGATCAGCGAGATATTGAAAGTCTGATTGTAAAAAGTTTTTTTAGTCACCATGCGGTAAATAAAAAAGATGTAAAAGGCGAGCAAAGTAGTAATCAGAAGTCCAAAAAGAATGGTATTGGTATCAATTCCGTTGGTGAATCCGTTGAGGAACGAATTTTTAAAAATATCTTTGAAACTCACAGTATGCCTCCCATAGAAAACTTTCTGCATAAGTAGTATTTTGAAAAAGTGGTTTGTTGTAAATCGCCTAATTGTAAGACCTCTTTGATAAAATCAGGCAGAAGCTCATCGAATTTGACCTCAAGCAAATGCTGACCCTCCGGCAGAATAGGACGGGTGGGCAGATTTTTTTCAAAGAAATGCTCAAAATCATCCGAGGAGCGAATGTTGCGGTCCAGCGTGACCCGCACATTGCCGATGGAATAAACGTAAGGGGTACGGTCGTATTCCACAATGACGGCGGGGCGGAAAAGCTCCGTCCTTTGCAGGACGGAAAATTTACGCAAAAGAGGGGGTTTTTGGTCGAACCGGTCAATCGTACCACCGTTCAGGACAGCGGCATAGTCATCCTTTGTCAGCAGACAGGAAGTTTTGAACGTCTTGCCTCTTTCCTTTCGTTTGCATTCCAGAGAAATACGGCTGTCCTCTGCGTTGTAGATCCGGATGCGGAATTTTTCACGCCGGTCGGTGCCGCATTCGTTTTCGTAAAAGCATCGGTTATCGAGACTGTCAAAATACATGCTGCGGATGGTATACTCACCGTTTTTCGCGTGGCGGTCAAAGCTCATGATACCGCGCAGCCGGTTGCGAATGATGGCAAGATGAGCCTCACTGCACAGATACTTCAATTCGTGGCGGTATTTATGGATTTTGTCCATTGTCATACCTCCTTTTTCTGGCGTTTCTGAGGTCGGTTGCGACCAAGCAGGCGATCGTGCAGATAATGACGGTCAGACCCACGGTCATAAGAACCGACGGATGAGTGGGATTGGCGAGGAATTTATCAATTTTTTCACGCACCTTCGCCGAAATGGATTGGGAACTGCCGTCCGTTTCCCATTTTGCGTTGTAGACCACGCTTTGAGTAATCTGCTGTCCGGGGACGTACTCGTTTCCGTCGGGGTCAACCCAGCCGGCAAACCTGCCGTAATCCCTGCCGGAGGAAGGAAGGGGTTCCTCATTGAGAACGCCGCCTTCTCTGACGGTGAAATATTCGGTATTATCGGGGGTAGAGAAGCTCACGAAGCAGTAAGTCACATCGTCGATCCACGCCGAGTCGAGAAACCTGATTCTCTTTTTCATAAAATCCTTAATGAAATCGGCGTGTTCGGCGAGGGTATCAAAATGAGACTGACTGAGACTGCCCCAGTTTGAAGAGACGGTCAGATCGGCAAAGCTGACGGTTCTGGAAACATCGGCATAGCGCCATCGGATTTTATCCATTGCGAAGGAACTTTCGGCGGTTTTTGTGTATTTATTCAGCGGCTTGTAAATAAGAGACTTGACGTTGGGTCTGATGACAGTGGCGTACATCTCTTCAAGTCTGGCCTTGAAAACAGGGTTTTCGTAAAGAATATCAAACCAGTTGTTTGTATTTCTGTAAAGCACGGAAGGATTGACGTTGGAAACCAGCCATCCGTTGCCCATAGTGAGATCAAGGTCCCAGATAGAGCAGGCGTAGATTCTGCCGTCAACATTATCGGAGTCCTTGCAGAAAAAGAAGCTGTTTTTGTCCTTGTTGGCAAAGAGTTCCTGAATGAGATAATAACGCACAAAGGAATCCAGATCAATATCGGACAAATCGCCCTCCGCGATATGGGACTGGACGGTGTTGAAATAATGGGCAAGATAATCTATCTGCTGACGGCTGGCGTGTTTTGGAGAGGTGACGGAAAAAGTCAGGGTATCAGTCTGAAAAACGCAGTCTCTGGAAGCGATTTTTTCATCGTGGTGTTCGATCTGGACAAGATACCCGCCGGTGATATCGTCGGGATTTACGGCAATATCGAAGCCTTTTTTGATTTTACCGTTGTTTTGGGCTTCAAATCTCGGATAGGAGGAGAGCGGGAACTGATTGACGCTTTTGGTAATTTCCTCCAGATCGGTGATGTCAACGCAATTGCTTCCCACGCCGATTTTCTGGGATAAGAGATACATTCCGTAATACACGTTGTCGATATAGAGATCGACATATTCGGAATTAACAGGGAATCGGACGCCGATAGCCTTAGCGGTATCATAAGCGAGCTTGTTTCTCAGCCCGGATTCATCGAACGAATTTGAGAGCAGCACCCAGTTTTTTCCGGCGCCCATACCAAGCAGATCGGTATCCTCGGCGAAGTCAAGGGCGTAGGATTTCTTAGCCTGATCCCATGTAGAATTGCCGCGTCCGTGAATCTGTTTGAAGGACCCGGCATAATCCACGGTTTTATCTTTGTTTATCAGGAAGGCGAGACCGGTCTTTGAAATAGTCTTGTCGGAATTAATGTTTTCAACGGTACCGTCGGTAAGTCTGAGAGACAGAGCGGGGATATGCTCAGCCTTCATAATGATGAGTTTTTCGCTGCACACGGTGAAATGGAGAGCGTTTTTGATTTTCACTTTATACACTCTGCCGGTCTGGAAATCCGGGAATGAACTGTCGGACTCATAAAACCTGCCGTCAATAAAAAGGGAATAGGAGCTGTTATAGACAATGTTCAATGAATCGGCGTCGGCAAAAGAGGGCAAAAACGCGTAATAAATGCCATCGTCATAATACAGACTGACGCTCTGTCTGATATTATCATCCGCCCGGGCGACGAATCGCAGGGTATTCAAAGCGTCCCTGTCCTGGGTATAGAAGCAGAAAGCCGTGACCGAAAACAGAATGGCTGCGGAAAGAAATATCTGTATTCTTTTCCAATTCATTTGAATAAATATCACCTGCATCATGTAAAGATCAGTACACGCGGACATCCACGCTTCGGGAGCGGGAAATTACTTCTTTTTCTTGGTAGAGGCAGTAGTAGCAGTATCGGTGCCGGACTGGGTAGTAGCGGCAGTGGGCTTGGTCTTGTAGATGATACGTTTGCTGCGTTCAGCCACATTGTGAGACTTGTCGGTGACGGCATAGGTCACGGTAGCGAATCCGTCCCTTTCGGTAGTAATGCTCTTGATAATCATTCTGTCGGTGACATCGCCGTCCACGAGGTCGGAAGCGGAGACGCCGGTAAAGAGAACGCTTGTGTCATCCCCCTCGGTATAAGAGATGATAATATCAGCAAAATTGATTTCAGGCGGCGTTTTGTCCTTGGAAAATGTCATAAAAACACAGACAACAGCCAATCCTGCGCACAAAACAGCCAGTATACAGATCGAAATATTCTTAGCTTTTTTCATTTCGTCACGTCCTAAATAAAAAATTATGCCAAAGGAATGTAAAATAAATCAGACAACGGTCTGTTGTTTCTGGTTCTTTTTCTTCAGCTGTTTATTCTTGAAATCCTTTTCGAGCTGCACGATATAAACGCCGGTCAGCGCGAGGGAGGACAAGATAACGCCGATGACAGCGCCGATCATCACATAATACCTGGTATAAACAGGCATGGATTTCTGAGGGATGTTTTCCTTCTGGATGATTTTGGAATCGGTGACCTCAAGGCTGCCGGTAATATAACGCATGGAAACTTCCCGCAGCTTCTGCAAAATAATCATAGCGTTGAGAGGATCCTCATCGGTAACGCTGATTTCAATGATGCGGCTGTTGCTCATAAACTCGACGTTGATATTTTCAAGCAGCTCATTGTAGGAGACCGACAGATCAAGTTCGGAGATCACATCGTCAAGCACGTCGCGGGATTTGATAATCTGAGAGCAGTCGGTCAGAAGAGTAAAGCTGAATTGCAGGTCATCCCAGGAGACAGTGTTCTTGGGGTTGGTTTCGGCTGTAAAGATAATGATTTTGGTGTTGGAGAGATACTTGGGCTTAACGTATTTCTGGTTAATGATATAACCGACCATGCCGCACAGGAGGGCAGCAAGCAGGACAATTGCGAAATTCTTGATGATAAAGCTGAAAATAGATCTCAGGTTGACCACCAGGACAGAAGAATTGTCCGATAATCCGTCTGCGGATCTTGCGAATCCGTGGGAGGAATGGCCGTTTCTGGTTTTATTTCTGGAGGGTTTTTCGCCGTTTTTTCTGAAAGCGTTGATATTGTCCATCTTATCACTTACCTCGCTGTTCTTTGAAGATCCGCCCGAAACGTCAAACGCTTCAGACGACGTAAGAGAGAATCCGTCGCTGACGGAAACAGGGCTTGAGTCGAAAATTCCTGAATAATCCTGGCTTGCGCTGCTTAAGAAACCTTGCTCATCATTGTTTGACATTGTAACACTTTCCTCCGATTTCGGATGATCCACCGGCAGTTCCGGCGGATTCAGAATATCCTCAATATCTTCGAGGGG
>ONWI01000159.1 GCA_900321515.1 uncultured Eubacteriales bacterium
GCCTCTTCGGTCAGACAGGTCGTCTCCATCGTTACCTTGATGGGTAGTGCCTTACTCTACTTCTTATTGCACCCTATCCGGGCGCGCTCCCTTTGTGTCGGTCGACATGAATGACATCCCGCTTGCACAGGCGTATTCAATGCACGGGTATAGCCAAAAGGCGGTCTTTCCAACGCCTGCCGCGCCGATCATCAGCACATGAACGTCGCCGGTATCCACAATCGCAGTCACTGATTTCTTACCCGTACAGCCCACCACAATGCCCTGCGGCACAGCTTCATTTCCTGCTGTCGGCTGAATTCCTTCCTGTGCCTGACTGCGCCATTTCTGTGGCGTGAACAGAACGTGCCGATATATCCTTGCGATTTCTTTGCTCGTAGCCCATCGCGCCGTGCCGTGCTGGCCATCACCAACAGTCTTGCTCTTGATGTTGTTGAGCGCGAAGCTGTTGGAAAAATAAGAAACGGCGCCCAGAATACCAATCATTAACATTCCCACAATAATCAAAGTGAAAGGGCCTGACATAGTTCTTCCTCGCTTTCCTCGGTTTCAAAACCTGACTGTATATCCTTATTGGCTGCCTGCAAATCCTCATTCCAATCCTTATTTTTTGGAATGAGGATTTCATATTTGGTGCCTTGTTCGTCCAGCTTTGCGGCAATGCGCCTGTTGGCGGCCTGTCCCGCGTCATCGTTATCCAAACACAAGTATACATTTTCGATGTTTCCGATATCCTTCATGCACTGAAAAAGAACAAGATCCGAGACGGAGCAGGCCGCCGCATAGCTGTGCTGCTGCCAGTTTTCCTTATGCATGGAGATAAAGGAGAGCATATCAATCGGTGCTTCGAACAGGAAAATTTTACCGCTGCTGCCGTTCCAGTGGAAGCTGAAAGCGGGATCGCTGCCGTCAGCGTTGCCCTTGTAACTGCTGTTGCTGTGCGAACCGCGTTTGTGCGCGTGACGGGCGACGCCTTCCTTGTCGAAGCCCACGAACACTGCATTGTGGAAGTCGGCGGACTCATAGATCATGCCCTTGCGAACAAATGCTTGCAGCACCTCACGGTCAATCCCTCTTGTTTCGCAGAGGTAGGCGAACACCCGACGCATATTTTCATTCTTAGCGGGCAGTGCAAACGGCTTCTTTTCCTTCTCTGTTGGTGAAGAATGAATCAGTTCTGCACTGCTGCCTCCGTTCAAAAATATCACTGCTTCGGGGAAGGATTTTCCGAAGAATTTCTGCGCGAAGTCAATCGCGTCGCCGCCCACCAGTTCATACTGATGGTACCAGACGTTGCCACGGATTGTTACCTTTCTGCCGCCGTCAAGCCACTCATATTCCGAGCCGGAACGCTTAACCGTTTCGCCCATGCTCCGCAGCAGTGCCACGATGTCGGTCCGCCTTGCGCGGTCGATTTCTTCCTTTGAAAAATTAATATATTTTGACAATCATATCAGCTCCTATTGTTTCAGTCCATGCGCTCGTTTTTTCTCAGCGATGACTTCTTTTAATTTGCTGTCCACCATGGCCTTGCCGTTTTCCTGTTCCTCATAATATTTGTCGCGGAGAATTTCGGACAGGTATTTCAGCAGACGCAGCGAGGAGATGGCAGCATAGCCGCTTTTGCTTTTGGTGCGAAGTCTTGTTCTGCACATTGAAAGCAGATTGACCGCTTCTTTTATGACCGCGTTTTTGATGGGTCTGAATTCCTCATTCTCCGACAGCGGAACTCTCTCAGGCGGTTCATCGGAATAAATCCCGGTAATCTTTTCTCTCTGTTCGTACCATAAATCATAGAGTTGGTTGATTCTTTCATCTTTTGCAAGCTCGTCCACAATGCCATCAACCAGATTTTTCAGTTCTGGAGGAAGAAACGCATAGACTTTTTTACCTTCCGTGTGCGATAATTCTTCCGCCAGCCTGAGAAGCAGTTCGTTCAGCTTGGGATTGTCACCGCCTCCGGAATGAATCTGACTGACAAGCTGCTCCACCAATTCCCGCGCCTGTCTGCGAAGCTCATCTCTGTAATCGGTCTGCTCACGGTAAATCGAGAGCATATCCTCACGGAAAATCTCCCGCGCCAGCGATGATTTGATCTGCTCGATGCCTGTCTGTGTCAAGAAACCCTCTCTCGGATTGACCGAGTAAGCGACCATGTGGACGTGCGGATGTCCTTTCTCCTTGTGGAATGCCGCGTACCATCGGAAATTTTCCGGCGCAATTTTCATGCTTCGGGCGATGGAATTGCGCTGAGACCGGAGCAGATTGATCCATGCCTCC
>ONWI01000169.1 GCA_900321515.1 uncultured Eubacteriales bacterium
AGCTCACGCATGTTGGCGTTGCCTTCGCTGAAAAGATAAACCCATTTTCTCATGTGTTTAAAACCTCCTGGAAATCACTGATGATTTCTTAAATTAGCTTTCGTACGCCCATTGCACTCCTGCACAAAAAGGCAAAAAACGCAACTCGTACATTGCTTAGTATATGATAGCACATAGTTTCCACAAAATCCAGTGGTTTTACAAATTTTTCATATTTTTTTTGAAATTATTTCCTGTACCTGTCTCTCCTCCCCTTTCTTTGCCTTGAACTTATTTTTTTGAGGATTGTCGCCACCGCTTCTCATTCAAATAAAACCAATAATAATTCTACTTCTGTGTTTGTTTTGTGTAATCTGTAGAAGTAATACTTCTGAATTAAAAATTGCAAAATATGACTTGAAAAAATGATGAAAAAATGTCATAATATTAATATGTTTGTTACCTTTTCAATATTTATACTTATCAAGTAACACAAATTAAGAAAAAATCTTTAAGGAGCTGAATGTAACCATGTTTTCGGTTTCCAGTCAGAACGCCGGGAGCTTTTTTGAGCCTATTCGTTCCGGAAACGTCTGCGCGATAGTTCTCGCGGCAGGCGAAGGCAAGCGTATGAAATCAAAAAAGCCCAAGGCAATGATGGAAGTTCTGTTCAAGCCAATGCTGGGCTGGGTCATCGACTCGGTCCGGGAAGCGGGTATCAATGACGTCTGTGTTGTAACAGGTCACCTTGAAGAGGTCATCAAGGATTATCTTGCCAAGACCTACACCGGCGACTACGCATGCTCGACAGTCACTCAGGCTGAGCGCAAGGGCACCGGACATGCCGTGATGATGGCAAAGGAATTCCTCGAGGCTCACAGAGGCGGCAGCGTACTTATCCTGAACGGCGACGCGCCTTTCATGGATTGCCGCAACATATCCAATTCCTTCTTTTTTCACGAGGCGCAGAACGACTGCGTAACAGTCATCTCGGCAATGCTCGACGATCCCTCCGGCTACGGACGAATCCTTCGCACCGCCGACGGTTCTCTGATGGCAATTGTCGAACACAAGGAAGCTACAATGGAGCAGCTCGCCGTCAGGGAAGTCAATTCCGGCGCGTACTGGTTCAATGTTGACGCCCTGCTCTCGGTGCTTGACACTGAACATATCACACAAAGTTCCATAACCGGCGAATATTATCTTCCGGACGCCGTCAAGCTCCTTGGCGACGCCGCAAACGCCTTCACCGCGGATACATCAAGCGTCGTAATGGGCGCAAACGATCCTGTTCAGCTCAACGAACTCAATCAGATCGCGCGCACTGCCATCCTCAACAACATGATAGCGGACGGCGTTTCCCTGACATGCACCGACGGTGTGATCATCGGTCCCGACGTCAGCGTCGGTTCGGGAACAGTCATACTCCCCGGAACCATTCTCAAGGGCAGAGTCGCCATCGGCAGCGACTGCACTATCGGTCCCAATACATTAATAGAAAATTCCACCGTTCACAACGGCGTAATAATCAACGCAAGCCAGGTCAGACAGAGCGAAATATTCGACGGCACCGACATCGGTCCCTTCTCACAGATTAGGCCCAACTGCAAGATCGGTCCTAAGGTGCATATCGGAGATTTTGTTGAGGTCAAGAATTCCGTACTTGACGAGGGTACAAAGGTCGCCCACCTCACATATGTAGGAGACAGCGACGTGGGCAAACGGGTCAACTTCGGCTGCGGCTGCGTCACGGTAAATTACGACGGTCAGCACAAGGCTCGCTGCGTGATAGGCGATGACTGCTTCATCGGCTGCAATACAAATCTTGTAGCGCCTGTCAATATCGGCGAGGGTGCTTATACAGCCGCCGGCTCCACCATAACCAACGATATTCCGTCCGACGCCCTTGGCATAGCCCGCGCCCGTCAGGTGGTCAAGGACGGCTGGGCCGCGGCTAAGCGCGGCGACAGGAAATAATCCCCGCAGAAAAACGGTATTCAATCGGACTGCGAAATCCGCTCACCGCAAGCCGAAACATATATTTCATCTTTTCAGGAGGAAGTAAAAAATGATTCTCAGAAACAAAAGTCTCCACGGTACCGATATCAAGATTTTCACTTGCAACTCAAACATGAAGCTCGCCCATGACATTTGCGATATTTTGGAGCAGCCGATCGGAAGGAGCGACGTCACAAAGTTCAGCGACGGTGAGATTTCGGTTTCACTCAAGGAATCGGTCCGCGGCAAGGACTGTTTTGTAATTCAGTCCACAAGCGACCCTGTAAACGACAATCTGATGGAAATGCTCATCATGATTGACGCCCTCAAGAGAGCTTCGGCAAGCAGAATCACTGCCGTTATTCCCTATATGGGCTATGCACGTCAGGACAGAAAGGCAAAAGCAAGAGATCCGATTTCCGCAAAACTCTGCGCCGACCTCATTACAACTGCCGGTGCCGACCGCGTTCTCACCATGGACCTTCACGCGGCTCAGATTCAGGGCTTTTTCAACATTCCAGTGGATCATCTGCTCGGTGCGCCTATTCTCGCCAATTACTTCAAGGAAAAGATGGGCGACAAAAACGACGAATATATGTGCGTTTCCCCTGACCTCGGCTCTGTCACCCGCGTAAGAAACTTCGCCCAGAGGCTCGACTGCCCCATTGCCATCATTGACAAGCGCCGTCAGAAAGCCAACGTCAGCGAGGTCATGAATATTATCGGCGACGTCAGCGGCAAGAAGATTCTTCTCATCGACGATATGGTCGATACCGCCGGCACGATCTGCAACGCTGCCGAAGCGCTCATGAAAAACGGCGCCCTCGAAGTCTCGGCTTGCGCAACCCACGCTGTTCTCAGCGGTCCGGCTCTTCAGAGAATCGAAGCCAGCCCCATCAAGGAATTCGTCTTCCTCGACACCATTCACCTCGGCGAAGACAAAATGCTCGACAAATTCACCGTGCTCAGCACGGCCCCCTATTTCGCTGACACAATCCGCAGGGTTTACAGCGACGAGCCTATTTCGGTTATTTTCGACTGATTTTTTGTATATAAATTACAGTAATACATACTAACTTCCGACAGGCAGGGCGGTCTTAATCTGGTGACCGTCCTGCCCTTTGGGGTTATCATTATAAAGGTATTTCGGAGTGATAGCAAAATGTTCGGCATGAACAAGCCAAAAAACATAGACTGGCTGGTAGTCGGTCTGGGCAATCCCGGCAAAAAATATCAGGGTACCCGCCACAACGCGGGCTTTATGGCAGCCGACGCTCTCGCAGAGAGGCTGGGTATAAAAGTTGACCGTCTCAGATTCCACGCGCTGACAGGCGACGGAATGTGCGGAGAAAAGCGAATTCTGCTGGCAAAGCCGCAGACATTTATGAATCTTTCAGGGCAGGCGGTCGATGAGATAATGCAATTCTACAAGATCCCCCCCGAAAGGCTGCTTGTAATGTGCGACGACATTTCGCTCGAACCTGGCAGAATGCGCATTCGCCGCAAAGGTTCACACGGCGGACAGAACGGAATGCGCAACATTATCGACATGGTGGAGAGCAGCGATTTCTGCCGCATAAAGCTCGGCATAGGCGCAAAGCCTCATCCTGACTACAGCCTTGCAGACTGGGTGCTGAGCCACTTCACCGCCGGCGAACTCAAGGAAATGGAGAAGTCGGCAAAAAACGCGGCTGAAGCTGCGGAACTCATTGTAAACGGCGAAACCGACAGGGCTATGAATATGTTTAATTCATAAACCGAATTATTACCACGGCGCTCAATGATATTATTTCCTCGCGCAGTGTCGCTGCGCGAGGAATACGGAGGAACCCTACCGAATGGAAAATCTCGGATTTATTCCGTCCCTTGCGGACTCAATCGAAGAATATACTTCACTTGTCAACAGTATAAAAAATCACCGTCTTCCCACCGCTGTAACCGGACTTGCAGGCATACACAAAAATCACTTCACCGCCGCCCTCAGCCGGACGCTCGGGAGAAAAATTCTCTATATCGCTTCGGATGAATCTGAGGCTGTGCGTATATGTGACGATCTGACCAAAATGGGACTGAAGGCGTATTTCTGTCCCGCCCGCGACATAGAGCTTCGCCCGCTCACGGGGCGTTCGCATGAGTACGAACGCAGCCGTATCGAGACACTCAGCCGCATTATCAAGGAGGAATTCGACGTCGCTGTGGTATGCGCCGACGGCGCTTCACAGCTCACCATTCCCCCGGAAGAGCTTCAGGAGAGAATGCTCACCATCAGCGCCGGAAGCGATATTCCGGTGGATTCATGCGTAGCAGCGCTTTCCGCGGCGGGATACGAACGCTGCGATATGGTGGAGGGAACCGGGCAGTTCTCCCTTCGCGGCGGAATTCTCGACTTCTTCCCGCCCGACGCGCCTAACCCGGTGCGCGCCGATTTCTGGGGCGATACGGTGGATTCTCTGCAATTCTTCGACATTGATACACAGCGCAGCATCGAACCTGTCGATGAAATAAACCTGCTCCCTGCCGCGGAACTTATTATTACCGACAATGCCGCCCTTGCAGGCAAGCTCCGCTCGCTCGCGAAATCTCTCAGGGGCAAGGCTGCGGCTGCCGCCAAGGAAAAGCTTCTCCGCGAAGCCGATGACCTTGAAGCGGGAGTCAACTGCGGCTCTCCTGACAGATATATCTCCATGCTGTGCAGCTACGAGGCGACTATATTCGACTATATGCCAAAGAACAGCCTGACAATTGTCAGCGAACATATCGCCGTTCAGGAAAAAATGAAGAACAGCGAGGCATTTATCAACGAGGAAATCAAAAATCTTATCACCGACGGCATTCTATGCAAGGGCATGGATAAATTCACGCTTTCCTACGGGGAATTCATGGCAAAACTCGGCAAGGCGGTCTATTTTGAGACATTCACCCGCGGCGGCTATGAATACGACCTGCAATCGCTGATTAATGTCAACGCGCGTCAGCATCCTGTCTGGAGCGGAAAGACATCCGATCTTATCGAAGAGCTTCAGGCTCTTCTCAGCGGAGGAAACGCAGTGATTCTCCTCGGAGGCACACCCAGGTCATGCGACGGTTTATATGAGGATCTCAAAAAAGCCGAAATACCCGTCATCAGGGACAATTCCCCAAAAGCTCCGCTGTTCATGGGCATTACGATAGCAGAGGGAGGGCTGTCCGGCGGATTTGAGTATTTCTCAATAGGAACGGTGCTGATTTCGTGGGGCAGATATGTCAATCCAGCCGCAGAAAAGACACGGTCCCGTAAGAATAAAAATTCCCTTGACCTGCAAAACCTCAACGAGCTGACCCTCGGCGATTATGTGGTGCATTCCTCCTACGGCGTGGGAACCTTCGGCGGTATCCAGAAGATCAAATCGGACGGAATAACAAAGGATTTCATCAAGATAAACTATGCCAAGAGCGATGTGCTTTATGTTCCAATAACACAGCTTGACATGGTGAGCAAATACGTCGGAGGCAAGGAAGGTTCCGCTGTCAAGATTAACCGCCTCGGCTCGGACGAATGGAAAAATCAGAAGCGCCGTGTGCAGAAGCATGTAAAGGATATTGCCGACAAACTGGTGAAAATCTACGCGGAGCGCATGAAATCAAAGGGCTACGCTTTTGACATTGACACTGAATGGCAACGAGAATTCGAGGACAGATTTGAGTACTCCGAGACTTTTGACCAGCTGAAAGCCGCCGATGAAATCAAAAAGGACATGGAACGTCCGACCCCAATGGACCGTCTGCTCTGCGGCGACGTGGGATTCGGCAAGACCGAAGTCGCATTAAGGGCAGCCTTCAAATGCATGATCGAAGGGCGGCAGTGCGCGATTCTCGTTCCGACAACAATTCTCGCGTGGCAGCATTTCCAGACCGCTGCGAGCAGATTTGACGCATATCCCTTCCGCATAGAGCTGCTCTCCCGTTTCCGCTCGGTCAGACAGCAGGAGGAAATTCTTCGCAGACTCAAACGCGGCGATATTGACCTTATCATTGGCACTCACAAACTAATACAGAAAAACGTCGAATTCAACGATCTTGGACTTGCCATAATCGACGAGGAACAGCGCTTCGGTGTGGCTCAGAAGGAAAGATTCAAGGAGAAATACCCGGCTGTGGATATTCTCACGCTGTCCGCCACTCCCATTCCGCGCACACTCAATATGGCAATGAGCGGACTGCGGGATATTTCATCGCTTGACGAACCTCCCCAGGACAGACATCCCGTGCAGACTTACATCATAGATCACGACGACGGCATGATCGCCGAGGCTATTCACCGCGAACTTCGCCGTGGCGGGCAGGTCTTCTACCTTCACAACAGGGTCGAGGACATCGAGCGCACAGCCGAAAGAGTCAGTAAAATGGCTCCCGAAGCGCGCATTGTCATCGGACACGGGCAGATGCAGGAGGATGCGCTGAGCGAGGTCTGGCGTAAACTGCTCGATCATGAGGCAGACATTCTCGTTTGCACCACTATAATCGAAACCGGCGTTGACATACCCAACTGCAACACTCTCATCATCGAAAACGCATGCAATTTCGGGCTTGCCCAGCTTCATCAGATAAGGGGACGCGTTGGACGGAGTTCACGCAGAGCTTACGCTTATCTCACCGTACCGCCCTTCAAATCCCTGACGGAAACTGCAAGCAAGCGTTTGCAGGCAATCCGCGAATTTACCGAATTCGGCTCCGGTATCAAGATCGCCATGCGCGACCTTCAGATCCGTGGGGCTGGCAATTTGCTGGGAGCCGATCAGTCGGGACAGGTTGAGAGCGTGGGCTACGACATGTATATGAAGATGCTCAGCGCCGCAGTCCGCAGCGCAAAGGGCGAAGCCCCCACCGCGCAGGACGTGGAATGTCTGGTCGATATCCGTATAGAAGCCCACATTCCGGAGAGCTACATCGAATCGTCTCAGCTTCGCCTTGAAGTTTACCGGATGATAGCGTCGGTTCGCAACGAGCAGGACGCGATGGACGTAATCGACGAGCTTATCGACCGTTTCGGTGAACCGCCAAAGGCTGTGCTGGGACTGATTACCGTTTCGCAGCTGCGCAGCGCGGCAGCCGAAGCGGGAATCCACGAGATCCGCCAGTCGGGCGAAAAATATCTGCTCTACAGCAAAAAACCGGAGCTCGAGGTATTCGCAAAACTTTCGGAAAAACTGCCTCACAGGGTCACCATTGTAGATAAAAATCCGCCTTATATCTCCGTCAAGGTCGATTCTTCAAAGAACGCCGCCAAAAATATGGAAGAAATCCTCGGGGCGCTTCAGTCATGATATTACAATATTATTGACACTGTATTTTTTTTGATGAATAATGATCAGGCTCTCATGAAAGGATGATAAATATGGCTTCGAAAGAGGGCGCCTCTTCCCTTTCCAACGGGAAGATGGCAGCATTAATGGTATTCTGTCTGTTTTTGTCCGGACTGATAGCATTCGGACTTTACAAAGTCACAGAAAAAAAAGAGGTTGCAGAGCCTGCGCATGCGATTGCAGAATCGCATGAAGAGATTGTTTTGCCCGTTGACGTTTCACTGAGCGACACTGATATTGAAATTGGCGTGGGCATCACCAAATTGATCGAAGCTGTCGGCGGTGGGAACATCTCGTGGAATTCGTCAGATGAAAAAGTCGCGGTTGTATTTCCCGACGGTTCTGTCAAGGGCATTGCAACCGGCAAATGTGAAATTACGGCGGAAAATGAATTCGGAAGAACCGCACAATGCAATGTGAAAGTCAAAAAAACGGTATATCTCACTATCGACGACTGTCCCATGAAATACACCGAAGATATTCTCAAAGTCCTCAAAAGGTA
Source organism: uncultured Eubacteriales bacterium (assembly GCA_900321515.1). Taxonomy (GTDB): domain Bacteria; phylum Bacillota; class Clostridia; order Oscillospirales; family Acutalibacteraceae; genus RUG762. The sequence continues at coordinate 7,822 of ONWI01000169.1, forward strand.
CAATGTAAAGGCAACCTTCTTCGTGATGAATACCTACAACAACCGGATGATGAAGGACATTTACAAAGAAGGACATCTTATCGGACTGCACACTTACACACACACGTTCAAAAAATGCTACAGGTCACAGTACAGCTACTTTGCCGACCTCGAAAAACTCGCGGATATTGTGGAAAAATATACCGGAACACGTCCTAAAATATTCCGGTTTCCCGGCGGCACCGGAAATCATGTCGGAGGAAAGCTGAACATGAGAAGAATGGTCAACGGTGCCAATGATCTGGGCTATCGCGGCTTTGACTGGACCTCGTCAAGCGGAGACGCGACTCGCCCCCCTCTGACTGCCGAAAAGTCCGCCGAAAACAGCCTTAAGACATGCAAACGCGATTCCGACATACTGCTGATGCACGACAAGCCCTGCACTCCCGGCGCGCTTGAAATTATTATTCCCGAACTCAAAAAGAGAGGGTATGTTTTTGAGACGCTCGATCATTATCCCGAAAACTCACGTTTATCAAAAACATGGTATGAAAGAACCGTAAGCAAAAAAGAAATCCCCTGCCAGTCACTCTCCGCCGACAGTGAATCAGCGGAGATCAAACAGGGTGAATCATTCACAATGAAGGTCAAAATGACTCCGGAAAAATCCACCGACTATGTGAGATTTGAATCGGACGACACTTCCGTTGCATCCGTCACACTCGAGGGTAAGATCAAGGGTATCAAAAAAGGATCCACAACGGTCAGGGCAATAGCCACAAGCGGTCAGGAGGCAGTTTGCAGCGTGACCGTAATGTGAGACAAAATTACACAGTCATGGAGGAAAAAGCGTGGGGAAACATGTCCGGCAAAGAAATACCAACATAGAATACTTAAGACTTCTGGCAATATTTATTGTCATTCTCAACCACTATTCGCTTCTGGGAGGCTTCAGTTACTGCGACCCGCTGTCGTTCAACGCGATACTGATACAGTTTCTCCATGTGGGCGGCAAGCTGGGCGTCAATATATTCATTTTTATCAGCGGATATTTTTCATATACAAGCCAAAAAATAAACGTCAGGCATATATCAAAGTTCTTTTTGGAGGTCACATTCTACAGTATAATCTTTGCTGTATTCGGCTTATGCTTCCACACGCTCAGCTTGATGGGGGTCATCAGAATGCTTATTCCCATCCCCTTCGTGCAGTGGCCGTTTGTCACATTCTATTTTATGCTGATGTGCCTGTCCTTCTGGTTCAATAAATTAGCTCATTCGCTGACTGAAAAGCAGCACAGAGCACTTGTTATCGGATTGGGTATCATCTGGTGCGTTATTCCGACATTCTTCAAGGCCGACTTTGCAATGTCAATGTTCGCGTGGTATGTGTATGTATTTTTGCTGGCAGGCTATGTCAGACGCATCATCGACGGCATTAATCTGCCTCCGAAAGTGCTGACAGGCATTTCGGCAGCATCGTTCGTCACTATTCTTGTATCCGAGCTTGTGATTGACTGGTTCGGGGTGCACTTTATCCCCTCCGTTCTGAAATATGCCGAGCATTTCAGAAGCATGAACAGCCTGCTCGTAGTAATAACAACCGTCACACTCTTTATCGGTGTAATAAAACTCGAACCAAAACACAACAAATTTGTCGCAACCACCGCCTCCACTACTCTCGGAGTATTCCTGATTCACGACAACAAGGCAATGATACCTCTGTTGTGGACAAAGCTGCTGCGCACCTCTCAATTCGCCGATTCAAAATATCTGATACTTCACGCTTTCGGCTCATGCATTCTTGTTATGACGGTATGCGTAATTATCGATCTGATAAGACAGCGCACTATAGGCAGGTTAGAGGATAAGCTCTTCGGAAAGTGGATAGATTCGCTTGACAACAAAGTAAATTCTTATCTCGGAATAAACTGATACCGATTGCCGATGGAAAGCGGACAAATGATTTGGGAGGACATTTTGTATCCGGAAGAATAAAACCAATATGACAATAAATCAACCCCCGTGTGTGAACATCAGTTTCACACACGGGGGCATTAATGTCAGATCACGCAAGTCCTGCTTTCTTCAGGTTCCTGTTGTGTTCCGAAAGTGTAGCTGCCGCATAGAAGTTGCCTTGGGCATCTGAGCAGAAGTAATAATAGTTGGTCTTATCGTGATAAAGAACCGCTTCGATCGAGTCAATACTCGGATTGCATATCGGGCTGGGCGGGAGTCCCTTGATACGGTAAGTATCGCAAACACCCTTATTGTTGTTGATCCAGTCGTCCTTTTCAGCCTGAGTAAGCTTGTTGGACGCGAGCAGCTCCTTCTTGGTGGAGTAAGGATACCAGCGTGTAGCGTCAGATTGCAGCTTGCCGCCTGTGCCTTTGCTGTTGTGAAGTCGGTTGTAGAAAACCGAGGCTATGATCATTCGCTGATCGGACTTGCTCGCTTCGCGTTCGACAATCGAAGCAAGTGTGATAACCTCGTCCATGCTCATGCCTATCTTGTTTGCCTGCGCGTCGTAATCAGCCGTCCAGTGCTTTTCGTATTCATTAAGCAGACGGTTGATGGCGTTGACAGAACCTTCGTTCAGGTAGAAATTATAGGTATCCGGGAACAGGAAACCCTCCACCTTATATGTGCGTTTCTTGTTCTTGACATTGACCTTGGACATGAATTTCTGTGTGAACTTGACATCCTGAGCTGATTTGAGGAATGCGTCCGCTTCGCACACGCTGTTTTCTTCCATCAGAACAGCTATCTGCTGCACGTTAAGTCCTTCGGGTATGGTTACGGTAATGGTGCTCTTGTCGGCTCCGGCGGGACGTCTGAGCTTCTGGAGTATCTGGTTATAGTCGGATTTGGTATTTATTGTGAACGAGCCGGCTTTGAAGCCTGTTGACTTCTTGGACACTTTGGCATATGTCTTGAAAAAGAAAGGATATTCAACAACGTCGTTATCATCCAGAATGCGGGTGACCTCGTTGAGGTCCGCGTTCTTCGGCACGTCTATAACGATGTCCGTCTCGTCCTTGACCAACGCGAACATGTCGTTGACGCCAACTATAAGATAATACGACAGCAATATGGATATTGACAGCACAGCCGCGGAATACACCAGCGCTATCATACAGCCACGGTTGCGCTTGCGGATGGACTTCTGCTTGCTGCGTATCTGCTTGGGCGGCATAACGCTGTCGTCTTCTATCTGGTATGTGTCGCCCATGCTGCCCGTTACCACTCTCTTGGCAGAGGCAGGATTGTTGTTCTCAACGGGTCTTCTTCTGCGGACTTCGGGAGAACCGACCTTGCTGCGGCGGGGCTGTGCAGCTGTCCTTCGGGCAGCGCTGATTTCCTTTCTGGCAGCGTCTCCGTCAAAATAATCGTCCTCAGAGATGCTCACCTGGAAGCCGTTCTGACGGCTGACGGTTTGCTTGGCATCCGCTCCGTCGCCGGTGTACTTACCCAAGGCGGACGAATGGGCGTTTCTCTGCCCTTCCGCCGAACTGCTGCGGCTGCCGGCCGGTTTGGCTCCTTCCCTGCCGACGGACTTGCCGTTCCCCGAGGGACGGGCGCCGCGCGAACCGTTTCTTCCGGCGGTGTTTCCCTGACCTGCCGAGGTATGCCGGCTCTTGTAAGCTCCGTCGCTGTCAATTCCTCTGTAATTGTCACTCATTCTTGTAACCTCCCTGGTGTCATTTATCAGCCGATCGTAAATACGAAATAAAATAGCAGCGCTCAGAGCCTGTTTTTTCTTTCCGATTTACAGCCGCCCAATCATTTGCGCCTCTTAACGCCGCTGCCCGGACGAATATCATCGCAAAGACGCAGATATTTCTCTGTAATGAGGCGATCTACAGGTCTGTCATAACGGCCGTGAGGCAACTTGTACTGCACACACGCGCTGTAGCAAAGTCCGACCGTCCAGCCGCAGTATCCTGACAGAAACCTGTCATAATATCCCTTGCCATATCCTAAACGGTACCCCCATCGGTCAAAGGACAGCCCCGGCACTATGCATATCGGACGTCCGCCGCCTTTGTAAAGCCTTGCGGGGTCCGCATCCGGTTCACGCACGCCGAATGTTCTGGGAGACAGATCATCAAGCGATCCGATATAATAAAACTCCATCTGGCGCGTACCGTCAACACATCTGGGACAGGCGACCGATTTACCTTCTTCAAGCGCCGTAAGAATGATTCTTTCGGTGCTTACTTCAATATCGGTGGATACATAGGTCAATATCACATCGCTGCGTGTATAGGACGTGCTCTTCAGAAAGGATTCGGTGATGGAATCGTCCATGCGCTTCTTTTCTTCCGGAGAAAACCCGGCTCGCAGCCGTTTGATGTTCTGTCTCAGTCCGGTCTTGACCTGACGAATATCTTCAGCCATATAATAACTCACGGCTGATATACCGCGTCGGATACGGCTGTTGCCTTTTCCGGTCCGAGCAGCACATTCACCAGTTCACAGCCGAAGTTCACCGCATAGCCCGCGCTTTTGGCTGTGGTGATGCCGTCGTCGGTGACAATCGGCTTATCCGACACCTTGCGGCAGTTCAGTTCGCCCTCGTAGCCGGGGAAGCAAATTGCATATCTTCCCCTGAGATAACCCTTATGTCCAAGAATCGTAGGCGCGGCGCATATAGCCGCAATGTGAATGCCGTTTTCCCAGCAGTATTCAAGCGCCGCCTGTACATATTCGGATTTCTCCAGATTGAGCGTGCCCGGCATTCCTCCCGGCAGAACCAGCATTTCGGCGCCTGACATATCCATCTCCTGCGCGGTGATGTCGGCGGCGACAACTATGCCGTGAGAGCCGCGGACAGCTTCGCCTGTAACTCCGACGGTCATCACGTTTACCCCTGCACGCCTCAGCATATCCACTGGAGCCAGTGCTTCGACCTCTTCGAAGCCGTCTGCAAGCATTACATAAACCATAGCGTTATCATCCCTTATATGAATTGTGTTATTATGTTTATTATAGCACTAATATCCCATATGGCAATAAACAAAATTTAAATACTTAAAATAATTTTTTCTTTTATTCTGATTTCAGTCCAGAGCAAGTCCGAGATACGGCGTTCTCATGCCGTCAAGGGTGGTCAGCGACACGGGATTTTTACCGTCGTTGCGACAGATGACCGCAAAATCCACAACCTCGCCGTATTTTTCAAAGAATGTGTCGTAAACCGGCAGCCGGAAGACAAATTTTTCAGCCTTTGGATAACTGCTGAGTATTCTCCGCAGCAACGACGAGGCAAAATGCTCCTTGACTATCAGTTCGGTTATTTTCACCGTGCCGTTTTCCTCGCTGCAAAAGGCATAGCCCGAATCCCCTCCGTATGAAAGGGTAATGACATGCCCTCCCTCATGCTCGTGGCTGCTGATGGCATACCGCAGAGCGGTACTGTCCCATATCACAAAGCCGTCGCGGTCCACCAGCATATCGCGCCGGAACGCGCTGACTTCGCTCAGCTTCATCATGGTGTCACGCACACTGCCCTGCACATTGACCGCGTCCCTGCTCAAAAAAACAAGGTCGGAGCGATCCATATATACCAATCGGTTTTTGTAGCACTTCTCAAACCCGTATCTTCCGTAATATCTGAACAGCCTCGGCTCGGCGGGAACGGTAACGGAATATTTCAGCTTGCGGTATTCGCCAAGCCTCTGAGCCATCCGGATAAGCTCACGCATTATGCCCTGTCTGCGGTAATCCGGACGGGTACAGGCTGCGTAGATATACTGCGAGGGAACAAGACCTCCGTCCTCTGCAATGCTGATATTCAGCAGGTGAAGCATCGCAACGGGACGCCGGACGGTATCGTCAATAAACACAAGGCAATTCTCGGGAATATATCTGTTTTCAAAAAAATAACGTATATATTCCTGTGAATCACCGAAGCTGGTGCGCCACAGACGTTCAAGGTCACTTCTCATGCTGTCCTGCGGGAAGACGATCATGCAGCCGGGTCACTCCCTTTCCCTGCGGAATCCGATATCAATCTCCTCCGCGCAGAATTTTTCGAGCAGAATATCGGGATAATAGGACAGCTTCGCCTTGCGAAGCCCTTCATCATCCATGTCCTCCTCGCGGTTTATGTATTCGTATGACGTAAGCCGGTTTTTCGCGAATTGATTGTTTATCATTGCGTACGCGCCGTCGTAATCCGTGTCCGCTTTCTCGAAATGGGTGACAAAAACCCGGCTGTTCAGCGGCTCGCCGATTGTCAGTGCAATGATCCTGCCACCCACCCGGAGCAGCCCTCCGGTCAGACCCAGCGTGTCAAAATTACGCAGCGCATCTGCTATGGCGGAATTCTCCATTCGCAGCTCGAACATCTCCTCCGCGTTCCGGTCCGGAGCGGTCTTTTCCAGCAGCGCCGAGGCAAATTCAATACATTCTCCGGCATTCGAAGCACAAATGTCTTCATACTGCCAGTCGGGACAGCTCCGGATGAATTTGCTTATATGGTTGCGCTTTGCATGAAACTTTTTGCCGCCGAGGTCAATGAGATTCTGAGAGCGGTAGATATAGTCGAAATCTCCCCGCTGCTCATCAAACGCAAACTCGCCCGGAAAGGCGTGAATAAGTTCGTCGCACTGCCATTTTTCCGCGCAGTATATCATCATGCGAACTCCGTTTTTTGCAGCGTCGTCCCTCAGGACGGTTACAGCCTCGCGAATATCGTACCTCTTCCCCATCGGATACATATAGTAGACGTTATTCCGGTCGTCAGCTCCCCGTATCAGCAGACAGTCACCCAATCGCGCCACCTCAGTGAAATAACGCTCTTTCCACAGCCATAATGTTGCAAAAGAGCAAAAACAGCCGAAGTATTCGGTTCCATCAAATATATCGTCAATCCACGGCTTGTCGTCAAGCGTGGGTATGTGAAAATCAAGCATATTTTATACTTCCTGATCAGATAAGTTTGCCGCTCACGACGCGCCAGACGTCGTCCGAAATATCCTCGATCGAGCGTGGATTTTCCCCGTCGCTGCAGTCTATCACATTCCACCCCAGCTTATTTGCCGAATAAAGTGCGGATTGTCTGCACTGCTCCTGAAATGAGAGACTCGCTTCATGAATGTCCTTGCGGGATTCGTCGCCGCTGTATCTGCCGGACATAAGCCGCTGCGACACCTGCGGAGGCATATCCAGATAGATCACCACATCAGGTGCCGGAAGCTCCAGCAGATTGTATTCGTAATCCTCCAGCCAGTCAAGGTAAAAATCCCACTTTTCCCGCGGCAGCTTTGTCATCTGATATACCGCGTTGGACGTGGTATATCGATCGGCAAGAATATTCACGCCGCCGAAATAATCCACTTCCCAGTGCTTCTTATAGGCAGCATATCTGTCCACCGCGTAAAAGCTGGAGGCGGCATATGCATTGACCGATTCGGGCGAACTGCCGAATTCACCCGAAAGATAACTTTTGACCAGCGCAGCCGAGGCTTCGGCGTAATTCGGGAAGGAAATAGGACGTACGGCATGTCCTCCGGCAATTATTCGTTCACGCAGCAGCGCTGTCTGTGTGCCCTTGCCGCTGCCGTCGAGTCCTTCTATAACGATCAGATTGTGTTTGTCCAAAGTCAAAACACCCCTTATCATATAATTATATCAAATTATTCCTGCCTCTACAATAGAAAGCGCACGAATTTTCAATCTGTTAATAATATCCTAAAAATTCGTGCGTATTCATATATAATTCTGATTGTCGGCTGAAAGCAGACAATTGGTATAATTATTTGATTGCTGTTCCTTCGGGAACTATATCGTCCACGAATATTACCTGACAGCCGCAGGCGTTATTTGTAGCTGCGAGCAGCATTCCGTTGCTCTGGACTCCTGAGAAGCGCGCGGGAGCGAGGTTGGCGACAACTATTATCTTCTTGCCTACAAGCTGTTCGGGAGTGTAGTCGTGCTTGATGCTCGAAACGATGACTCTTTCCTTAAGTCCGTCGAAAAGCGTGAGCTTCAGGCAGTTGGCGGACTTGCGTATCTCCTGCGCCTTAAGTATTTTACACACGCGAAGGTCGATTTTGCCGAAGGTGTCGATGTCGATTTCTTCCTTGATTTCAGCTACAGGATCGGGATCGCCGTAGACCTTCTCAGGCGCGGCTTCCTCCTCGACGGGCGGCTTGTCAAGCTCCCTTTCCTCTTCGGTCTGGGGATAGGAGAAGTCCAGCAGTCCCACATAGCGCTCGGGTTCGATGGCGTACAAGAAGAGATAGAGACGGGGACCTTTTTCCTTGTCGATAAGCAGTCTGTAGACGTTCTTGAAGAAAGCTCCCTGTATCTTCTTGAGTTCTTTGTCGGTGATTGATGTCACGTCAAATACCTGCTTCGGGATATCGTAGAGCTGTGTGTTGAGTTCGTCGAGGCTGTAGCCGCCTTTGGAGAGATACGCGTGAAGCAGCTCTATTTCCTTCTTCTCTTCCTCAGTGAGAGCGTTATAAACGTCAAAATTGCGGGTGGCGCGGAGCTTATTGACCTGATCGGGTGCGCACTGCTCGAGCCAGTACTTTGCCCGGTCGAGACGGTCGGCGAACTGCTCGTATTTATACGGGGTACCGATCTTTTCAAAAACCGTCTCCAGCATGGGAATATTGAAGTCCACAACCGACCCGAGCTGCACGAGAAGTCCCATAGGAACAGTCTCGATGGCGCGGTCGCCTATAGTGGTATTATACATGATGGACTTCACATAATCGTCGGCAGTACCTTCCCTGACCGCGTTGTACATCTTGTCAAATTCAAAGTACTGGCGGAGAATGCCGTCGTCAAAGCAGAAATCAAACGCTTTGAGCGGTTCGGTCTTGGAATAGAGCCAGAGAATGACCTCCGGCTGGTATATCTTCATCAGAGCGTCGGGCGTCAGGTTGAGTCCCGACGAACCGGACATCTTGCCGGTGGTACCCTTGATGCCTATGAATTCATAGCCCTGGAATATCGGCGGCTCATAGTCGAATATTGCCTTGGATATCTCCTTGCTGGTGTCATAGCTGCCGTTGACGGTGGCGTGATCCTTTCCGCCCGGCTCAAAGTCAACGCCTTCAAACTTCCAGCGCATTGGCCAGTCGATCTTCCAGGCAAGCTTGCAGTTGTGTTCATGATTAAAATCGAAGCTTCCGTGATGACCGCATTCGCATTCGTACTCGGCGGTCATGCTGTCCTCGTCAAATGAAGTGATCTTAGTCGTGTCCTTGCCGCACTCGTGGCAATAGATGCCTACAGGAAAATAAGCCTCTCTCTCCCCCTCCTGCGCGTCCTGCGTGCGGTGGCTGTCGAGAATGTCGAATATCTCACCGCGGTGCCTGATGGCATGGAGGATATACTCGGTGTATCTGCCGCTGCGGTACATGTCCGCCTGATAGCGGTAATCCATTTCTATCCCGAATTTCTCGATGGACGCCATGAATTCCTTCTCGAAGTAATCTGCGTAGGTCTTTGCGTCGGAATCCGTAAAGGGATTTTTGACGTCCACATACGGCATTCCTATAAATTTTTCAAAATCGCCGTCCACCTTGGCGACGTTGACCGGCACCTTTCTCAGGCGGTCAAATTCGTCCCATGAAAAGAGCAGACGCGCCTTTTTTCCCTTTGCCCTCAGCGCGCGGACCACAAAGTAGCTGGTGGCTATGTCGCGGAAATTGCCTATATGTATCGAACCGGAGGGACTGATGCCCGCCGCGCATACATATTCTTCCTTATCGGGATTGCGCTCGATGATGCGCTGTGCTATTTCTTCTGACCAATGCATTTTTCTATTTCTCCTCAAAAATCAATTAAGGTATATTTTACTTTAAATCGTCAAAAAAGTCAATATGCTATATTCGTTTAGACGATAAAAAAACTAAGAACTAAGAGCCTGCTGACGTATCTCTCCACGCGCGTCTGGCACGCTGCCTTTGGCAGCTGGCATCTCTTTCCGCCATATTTTGCCAAAAT
>ONWI01000031.1 GCA_900321515.1 uncultured Eubacteriales bacterium
ATGATTTTAAAACTGTGTTTGGATAATTGAAAAATAATCAGCGACAACAGTACCGACACATTCGACCAAATCGGAAATTGGCTCTTAGCAGCTTCTCAAAGGTTTGCTTCATACGCATCAACGCCTTTCGACCTTATCGGTCTTTTGATTGACAAAAATCCAAAGCGTCAACCGCTTCGTTTTTTGTTTGTGTTACCATCATAACCCATAAAGCCTATTTTGTCAATAGGAAATATAGGATTTAAAGTAATTTTCCCTTTTTGATTAACTTATCGCTTTTTTGTGAACAGAAAACAGACAAAATCACAGGCAAAGCAAAAAGTGAATCCGTCAAAAAACACGCAGCGAGTCAGAAACAATTCACTGCGTGTTCTGTGTAATATTATTAAAAAATCTCTCCGCCGCCCAAAATGCAACCGGTTTGGTCATAAAATACCGCCGACTGTCCGGGAGCCGGTGCGCGTACCTTGCCTTCAAAGGCAATCCGCACGGTCTCCTCCCCTGTTCTCGTAACGGTACCGTTGGAACCGCCGTCGTGATAGCGGATTTTGACATTCGCCGTAATAGATTTTCCAATAGGGAGATCGGCGATACACACAAAATTCAGATTTCGGCAGAAAATTTCGCTTCTAAGCAAACATTCCGCTTTTCCCAGCACCACTTCATTGGAACCGGCGCGGATTTCGCTGACGTAGGTCGGTTCGCCCAGCGCGATTCCCAGACCCTTACGCTGTCCGATTGTGTAATGAATGATACCCTTGTGCCTGCCGAGAATGTTTCCCCATTCGTCCACAAAATTCCCTTCACCGGGCAAAGAATCCCCTGCGTTATCGGCGATGAAATCCGCGTAGCTGCCGTCCGGCACAAAGCAGATTTCCTGTGAATCGGGCTTATCCGCCACCGGAAGACCCGCCTGCTCCGCGATGCTTCTGACTTCCTCCTTGGTCAGCCTGCCGAGCGGCATCAGCGTGCGGGAAAGCTGCTCCTGCGTCAGCCGCCACAGCATATAGGTCTGGTCTTTCTGTGCGCAATCGGCTTTTTGCAGCGTGAATCTTCCGTTGTCCAGCCGGACAACGGAGGCGTAATGTCCCGTTGCAATGGTATCCGCTTGCAGGACATTGGCGTAATACATCATCCGTTCCCATTTGACAAATCGGTTGCAGTTGACGCAGGGATTGGGCGTGCGTCCGTGCAGATAGGCGTCCACAAAGGGAGAAACCACATGACGTCGGAAATCCGACAGGCAGTTGAAGGCGTAGTATTCGATCCCAAGATACCTCGCGGTGTCACGCGCGTCGTCGATCTCACAGCACCGGCTTTCACTTCCGTCGCCGCTCTCCCACGTGCGGAGCGTCACGCCGATCACTTCATAGCCCGCCTGTTTCAGCAGTAAAGCCGCGACAGCACTGTCCACGCCGCCCGACATTCCGACAATGATTCTTTTGCTCAAATATCATCCCGCCTTTCACAAAAAACATAAAAAATATCAGTCTGCTTCCGCGTATTGTTTTGCAAGCGCAAGACCTTTGGCAGAAAAATTTTCGCCGTACTGCTCCCGGATTTTCACAGCGTACCGGTTGCAGGCATCTTCAATTTTTTTCTGCTGATATTCCAGCAGAGCAAAAACTTCTTCCGCCGCGTCCAACGAGCGGAAGAATTCCCGCATTTTCCGCAGTATCTCCGCCGCGGCTTCACGAATCGGTTTGCTTTCGCCGCGATACTCAATGAGAATTTTTTGTTCGTCATACAAAGCGGCGTTTTTAATGTTAGCAACGGCATTTTTCTGTGTCGCTTCATCAAATTCACTGTCCTCAAGCGCCATGAGCCATAGAATCAGCAGTTGAATAAACGCGATATCTTCTTCAAAAATTCCCGCAGGAGTCAGGGGATTCACGTCGAGCATACGCAGTTCGATGTGATTGACGCCGCCTGTTCGGAGATGGTCGAGACGGTTTTCGCCTTTGGGTTTCAGGCGTATGGGATAGTACAGTTCCGAGGGAGAAACGATGGCGCCTTCTTTGATGTAACGCCAGATGCTGTCGGTGTATTCCGTGATGCTGCCGTATTGCAGCACCGGAACAAAGTCGTTCCAGTAACCAAGATCACCGCATCTCGGCGAAGCATAGCGGCTGCCTTCTGCTCCTTCATCAAACAGAGACGGATCGCTCACCGGACTGGCCGCCGTCAGCCAGACGATCAGCCATCCGTATTCCACCAGTCTTTGCGCCAGCGTCAGATACACGCTGTCTTTGTATTCGCGGAAGGTTTCTATATCGCTTTCCTCAAATCCGGCTTGGAGCAACCACTCGTGAAAGGAGAAATTACAGTGAATGCCGCAGAAGAGCATTTTTCTCTTCCCGTATTTTCGGGCGAGGTATTCGCGGTAGGTGGTCTTGTCGGACTGGGTACCGCTGAATCGGGCAATAGGAATCTCGTCCTCTCCGCTGATCGCCGGAGGATTGGAAAAGGGCCACAGCACTTCCCGTCCGGTGGGAAGAGAATTGAGCTTTCCGGACGCCTTCCGATGAAGCGCAAGGAGCGACGCCATGGCTTCACGGGGACTGCCGGTCGGCGGCGTGATGATCTCCACCTGATTTTCGCAGAAATCCCTTGAAATGTGCGGATCGTCGCCAAAGGGGTGAAGCGTCTGAGAGAGTCTTCCTTTCCTGTCAACGCGAAGCGTTTCCCGTTCCAGACCAAAGCAGCCGCTGTAAAGATATTCCTTCACCGCGGGATGGGAGAAATTGAATGTCATAGTCAAATCCTTTCTGTTGTGCTAAGCATTACAATTCGGCGTAATCTTTGATGAAATCAGCAAGCGAAATGCCGTTATCCAGTCCTTCCGCCATTTTCCTCGCGGGAGAAATCAGCGTTTTCGCCCGTTCATAAAGCGGGCGGAGATAGCTTTCTTCACCAAGATTTCTCCCCTTGAGTCCCTGCGCGGAAAGATCAAGCACGTCGGTGAGCAACGTGGAAACTTCGGATTTTTTCAGGAAGGAAGGAAACGCGCGTCGGTTGAGCAGCTGACGGAGTTCCGTCGGGTTGTAGCCTTTGTGATAGATGGATGTGTCCGCCGCCAGCCGTTCGGAGAGCGCCGGAAGGTTTTCCATCAGTCCGGTATGGAAGGCAGCAACCGACATCAGGTCGCGCACAGGCTGGGTGCAAACGCTTCTGAATTCCACTGTTCCCCGGTAGGTCAGGTCTTCAAACTTGAAGGAGCGGAGATATTTCAAATCTTCCATCTCCGGCGTAAAGCAAATGGAATGATAGC
>ONWI01000005.1 GCA_900321515.1 uncultured Eubacteriales bacterium
ACCACACCGTTGTACAATATTGGTGAACAAGTGTATCTGTTAAGTTCTGAATTTAAAAAAAATAATTCCGATATTCCGTGGAATGTTGTATCAGGATTAAGACACCGGTTGGTTCATGATTACGAAGGCATTAACTGGTCGATTATTGTTGAAGTCGTTTTTGAAGAAATGGATGATTTTATCAAATCCATTGAAAGTCTGATAGAATAAGCTTTTTTGTCTTGGTGTATAAATAACCCGCGTGCATCTTTTTTGTTCAACCCTTCCAACGCATATTTGTGTATTTTTCACAGGTATGCGTTTTTATTTTTGTCGATACTTTTCTTGATTTGTTATCATAATTATGATAAAATTATTCTATAAGGAGTGAATGTAATGGAATCCATCAGACCGATCTCAGATTTACGAAATAATTTTGCCGATATATCCAAGACCGTACACGAAACACAGCAGCCTGTGTTTCTGACCAGGAACGGTTACGGCGATATGGTTGTCATGAGTATGGAAGCATACGAAAATATGCGCTTTGAGAGCGAGGTATATTCCAAGCTTGCTGAAGCGGAAAGAGAAGCGGAAATGACGCAGGAGAGATTTTCACCAAAGGACGTATTAGCCGCTATGCGAAAAGCCGCAAGAGGTGAATAATTCAATGCCGTATCAGATTGAATATCTGCCTTCCGCTCTTCGGGACTTGACAGAAATAGCGGATTATATTGGTGTCAAACTGAATAATCCCGAAGCAGCAGACCGGCTCTCTGAAACGATTGTTTCTGCGATTGAAAAACTCACAGAGATGCCCTACAGATACCCGATGTATTATCCCGCTGCCTCTTTTTCTGTTAAGCCGTTGAAGATGGAATACAGAAAAATGGCAGTCAGGAATTATCTTGTACTCTATTGGGGAAATGAGGAAAAGCAACGTGTTACCATCGCCAGAGTGATTTATGGCGGTCGGCTATATTATGTCAATACTGATCACAGCGTTTAGCTGTGGCTATCGTGGAAAAACAGTAGTTATTGCAAGAAACAGTGATCGTCACCGCACAAGTATTTCACGCTTTTTGAGATAGGAAGAATGGGATGACAGTGCATTGGAAGACGCCATGAGGAAATTGGTTATCGAAATCATTTAGAGCCTGCTGAAGAAAAGAAGTGAATGTTAAGTCATATGAATCATAGTAAATTATCTTCTGACAATTATCATATTCATATCAGTGCCAGACAAAAGCTGTTTGATCTGAAGCTGAAGGAAGTGTGGGAATACCGCGATCTGATCTGGATGTTTACCAAACGTAAATTCACAGTATACTATAAGCAGACAATTCTCGGTCCCGCATGGCTTTTGCTCAGTCCGCTGATCACAGGTCTGATTTACGCCTTCGTGTTCGGAGGCATCGCCAATATTAATACCGAAGGCGTTCCGGGAATCCTCTTCTATCTCTCCGGCACTGCTATCTGGACTTTTTTCTCGTCCTCCCTCATGAATAACGCATCGGCATTCACTTCCAATGCCCATCTGTTCGGCAAGGTGTATTTTCCGCGCCTGACCGTACCTATTGCCAATGTACTTTCGTCCGCCATAGATTTTTGTTTTCACTTTGTTCCGGTGGCTGTCTTCCTGATCTATTACATCCTCGCCGGCAGAGTTACACCAAATTGGGCGGCACTTGCGCTTCTCCCGGTTTGTCTGCTCCATCTGGGAATTATGGGACTCGGCTTCGGTATCATCATATCCAGCCTGACAACCAAATACCGCGATCTCTCCATTTTAATCCAATTCGGCGTAACGCTCTGGATGTACGCGACGCCTGTTGTTTATCCTCTTTCCATGCTTGAAAAAGGGTGGATGAAAACCGTACTTCTGATAAATCCCGCTACTATGCCGATTGAGTTTTTCCGGTATGCTCTGCTTGGCCAAGGAACTATTGACCCTTTCTGTCTTACTGTATCTTGGATTACCACGATGATGATTGCGCTGTTGGGCATTATCATCTTCAATAAGGTAGAACGCAACTTTATGGATACGGTCTGACGGAGGTTTTGGACGATGGATAATCAGAAAATTGCCATTAATATTTCGGGTGTGACAAAACAGTATCGCCTGGGGCAGATCGGCGGAGGTACGCTTACTCATGATTTGCAGAGCTGGTGGGCAAAAGTGCGGGGCAAAGATGATCCGAATACAAAAATCGGCGCCAAACATATCTCCGGAGAAACACTGATGGCTCTGAACTGCATAGATCTGACAGTCTACAAGGGGGAACGGGTCGGAATCATCGGCAAAAACGGCGCGGGCAAAAGTACACTTCTCAAGCTGCTCTGCCGCGTTACCGCGCCGACGAGCGGAGAAATCGACATTTATGGCAGGATTACCTCCATGCTGGAGGTCGGAACGGGTTTCCACAGCGAGATGACTGGAAGAGAGAATATCTATATGAACGGCGCGATCCTCGGTATGAATAAAAACGAGATCGACAGCAAGATGCAGGACATTATAGAATTTTCCGAAGTGAAAGAATTTATTGACACGCCTGTCAAGCGGTATTCCAGCGGAATGTTCGTCAAACTTGCATTCTCCGTTGCAGCCCATCTCGATTCCGAAATAATGATTATGGACGAGGTGCTTGCCGTCGGAGATATGGCATTTCAGAAAAAATGCCTGGACAAAATGAACGACGTTTCCCGCTCGCAGGGTCGAACGATTCTCTATGTCAGCCACAATATGAATACGATTCGCCGTCTTTGTGACAGGTGCATTGTGCTTGACGAGGGCAGGGTGATCTTTGACGGCGATGTGGAAAAGGGTATAGACATTTATTTATCCGACAGCAGGGACAAAGAGATCATTAAAGACCGTTACCTCTACGACGACAGCTACCGCTATCTGAATTGGGGAAGTCCCGATTTCAGAATAATGGCACTTGAAATGCGAAATACAGCTATTGAATGCTCGTCAAAATTCACATTGAAACTTGATATTAAAACAACCGGAGATTGGCATAATGTTTTTTTCCGCTTTGAGATAACTATGATTAATTCCATAAAAGTCGCTACCATGTTTTCCGATAAGGGCGTCGATTTTAAAAAAGGCGATGAGAAAAAAATTGTTTTTTTGTTGGACACCGCACACCTTACGCCTGCAAAATACCGCGTTGATATTGTCGCCTATGTTACCGATCAGGTCGGTGAGGATCATTTTATCGACGGCGTTTATCCCGGATTTGTCTTTCAGATAAATGACAGGATCAATGAACATAATTCAATAGTCTGGCATCAGCAGTATTGGGGGGCTATACATCTGCAGGATGTCGTTATACAAGAAATAAACTAAGAGCCTGCTGACGTATCTCTCCACGCGCGTCTGGCACGCTGCCTTTGGCAGCTGGCATCTCTTTCCGCCATATCTCGCCAAAATCCAAAGTAATTAAAAATGTTAAATCCATGTGTATTATGTTGACTTTTACCGGCGAAACTGATATACTTATTTCATGCGGCAAATGCGGCTGAATAAACAAGAAGGAATGATCTCTATGATTAAAAAACTCACTGATTCTGTCAGATATATCGGATGTGACGACGCTGATCTCGACCTCTTTGAGAGTCAGTTCGAAGTGCCTAACGGAATGGCATACAATTCATACATGATTTCGGATGAAAAAATCTGCATTCTTGACACTGTGGACAAACGCGCCGCAGACACATGGATGAACAACGTTAAAGAGGCTCTTGGCGATAATAAGCCCGATTATCTCGTTATCTCCCATATGGAGCCGGACCACACTGGCAGCATCAAGGCTCTGGCTGAAATGTTCCCCGATATGAAGATCGTTGGCAACGCCAAAACTTTTGCTTTCTACGATCAGTTCTTTTCATATGACATTTCCGACAGAAAGATGGTCGTCAAGGAGGGCGATACTCTCACCCTCGGCGAACGCACTCTGACATTCACTATGGCTCCCATGGTTCACTGGCCCGAAGTCATGATGTCATATCTGAGCGGTGACGGGGTTTTCTTCTCCGCGGACGCTTTCGGAAAATTCGGCACCCTCGACACCGACGAGGACTGGGCTTGTGAAGCTCGCCGCTACTACTTCAATATTGTCGGCAAATACGGCGCTCAGGTGCAGTCGGTTTTAAAGAAGCTTGACACCATGGACGTCCGGATGATCTGCCCGCTTCACGGTCCGATTCTCTCCGAAAACCTCGGCTATTATATCGACAAGTACCGCGTATGGAGCAGCTTTGAGCCCGAGGACAAGGGTATTTTCATCGCTTATGCCTCCATTCACGGCAACACTGCTGCCGCTGCTTTTCAGCTTAAAGAACTTCTCGAAAGCAACGGCGCTGTCAAGGTAGCAATCACCGATCTCGCCCGCGACGACATTGCCGAGGCAGTAGAGGACGCTTTCCGCTACGACAGAATGGTGCTCGCCTGCTCGACATACAACATGGGAATATTCCCCCCGATGGAGAGATTCCTCAACCAGCTCAAGGCAAAGGATTATCAGAAACGCACCGTCGCTCTGATGGAAAACGGCACTTGGGCGCCAGCGGCTGCCAAGCTCATGAAGGCACAACTCGAAGGCATGAAGAACATTACGGTCCTTGATACAGTGGTTTCAATCAAGTCTTCTCTCAAGGGCGAGACTCCTGACACTATGGTCAAACTCTCAAATGAACTGCTGAAATAATCTCAGAAATCCTATAGTAAAGGTGGTTCAATGAAGAATGCCGTCAGCAAGCAAAAGATTTCAAACAGGACTGATATCGGTAATAATGTCATGCTACAATCCCATTCCCGGTTATCTTTATAAGGCGGTTGACAGCATTCTGAACCAGACCTATCCGAATTTTGAGCTTATTATTGTTGACGACGGTTCAACAGACAATCTGGCTATCTGTTTAAACAAATACAATGACAGCAGAATCAGACTGATACGCAACGAGAAAAACATGGGAATTGCGTACTCTGAAAACCTTGCGCTTGATAACTGCCGCGGTGAATATGTCGCTGTAATGGATTCCGACGATATATCTTATCCCGACCGCCTTGAAAAGCAGCTTGCTTATATGCGCGTTCATCCTGACGTGATAGCTTGCGGAACCTGGGCGCATATTATTGATGAAAACGATCAGCCGACAGGCGAAAGCTATCACGGCGTTATTTCCGATATGGAAGATTACCGTATTTATCTTCTGTTTGGCAATACGCCTACTATTGTTCATTCGAGCGTCCTTTTCAATCGCAGACTTCTTCTGAAATACAATATTAAATACGACACGGAATACACCTGCTCGCTGGATTACAAAATGTGGGTCACCTGCGCGCAGTATGCCAGGTGCCATATTATTCCGGAAATACTGCTTGAATTCAGAGTTCACAGTAAGTCCTTCACCTCAGCCAGAATTGACGATCAGAACTTCCACGCACTGAAAAACATTCAGAATCAGCTTGACAGTCTTCACCTCGTCCTCCCGGATGAAATAAAATTTCTTCATTTGCATTTTTTCACTTTGCCGGATGTCTCGCCGTTTGATATGAGGTTGAAAAGATGGATCCGCTCTATCGTCAGGGCAAATAAAAAATACAGGGTGTATGATCAGACCAAGCTGAAAAGAATCATCCTCAAAGGACAGATCAGAGTTCTGCTGCTGTATTTCGCAAAAAAGCTCGGTTTGAAATAAGAGCCTGTTCAGATCTCCACTCACACGCGAAAACCTGAACAGGCTCTTATGATTTTCCTGACGGGTCTTAACACGGAATAAGCCATTTCGATTTGAGGATAGGCGGCGGTATAAAAGGACGGCGTTTCGGTCAGTCCCATGTGCGGATGACTTCTGTATTTTTTCAGGTGTTTCCTCATCATCTTCCTCATTATTCCGAGATACTTGCGGTATTCTCCGGTTTTTTCCAGTTCCCTTATCTGGTCGCGAAGTACTATCGCTGAATGATAGGCTGTACTGTCTTCGGCCGCTTTGTACCCGTTTTTTTCAAAAAAATCAAGCTGTTCGCTGAAAGCCTCGAAGGCGGTAAGTCTTCCGGGCTTCCAGCGGCTTTTTGTTATGCCGTCGGGATTATGAAAATAATAATACAACGGATATTCAATATGCAGCACACTGCTCAATGAAAATATGATTTTATATGTCACAAATCGGTCTTCATGCATCTTGCCTTCGGGATATCGTATGCTCTCAAAACAGCTCCGGTGATACAGCTTGCCCCATGATACCGTCTCCAGATATGGACAGCCTACATAGAATTCCTCCGGCAGCATAGATACTGTCTTTACGGAATCCTCGCGGACGTTCTCCGATGTTGGCGCTTCAGCGCCGTGAAAAAGAAGGCAGTCTCCTGCCACTGTCTTTTCGGATGTGCCGGATATCTTTTTATACAGCAGTTCCAGCATCTGCGGGTGTACAGCATCGTCACTGTCAACAAACGCAATCCATTCACAGTCCTCTTTTTCAAGAGCACTATCCAATCCTGTGTTCCTCGCCGCTGCCTGCCCCATATTCTTCTGATGTATTACGGTTATCCTGTGATCCACCGCCGCGTACTCATCACATATCGTTCCGCTGAGGTCTGTCGAACCGTCATCTATCAGTATCAGCTCAAAATCCTCAAGTGTCTGGCATAGAATGCTGTCAACGCATCTCGACAGATATTTTTCCGTATTGTAGACAGGAACTATGACGCTTATTCCTGACATGTTTATCAACTCATTTCTCATATGACGAACGTGACGGAAATTTTTTATTCATCAGCTCTGTCACATCTCTCTTCAAATCTTCGTAATCCACGTCTGAGGCTTTTTCGGAGTCATTCAGACACACGGATAATATCCGCGCGCCTTTGCGGAACGCTTCCCTGATGCCGACCATATTCTCTTTGCTGATGTTGCAGGCAAAGCCGTAATGCTCCATGCTCACCGGTTCAAATGTATTATGGCATATCTCCCACATGAAAAATATCTGTTGATTGATATTCTCCATGCTCCTGAATTTATTCATGCATGTGCGGCGGAAACTCTCTTCAAACGCTTCGTGACACTGCTCCATGCTGCTCTTTCTCATTGGAAGCGGCAGATGTGAAAAGATTATTCCCGACAGATATCCCACGATATATGTCATATGATTGTAAATGGTATTCTCTCCGTATTTGTAGGAAAACCATTTCTCCGGCGCGTCGGTCATCACATCGCGTATGCGGCAGACCGAATTGCATAGTCCTATATCGTTTAGTATCTCGTGCTCATAGGAACTCATCTCCGGATGCGCATACAGCGGCATGGTAACGCCGCACAGATTCGGCAGATTTCCGGTAAAAAAATCACCGGCGGACGCGTTATCGAACAGATACATGTCATCGTTAAAATATACGAAATGCTCCGACAGCCCGCTTATTCTCCAAAGGTTCAGCTCAATGCATATGCTGCTGAATGTGGGAAGGTACTCTTTCGGGATAAAATCCTCATGCCTTACCACTCTCAGCTTGGGATGTTCCGTATTCAGCCATTCCGGAGTATGTCCGCATGTGACCAGCCATACATACCGCACCCAGGGTGCGTATTGTTCCACCGCCCTGAACCAATATCTGAACATCCCCCACTCCCTGTATCTGAATGAGGAATTGTCCTTTTTTTCGCTATGACTCAGCTCTGTGTGATACTTTTCTTTCTGACTGAGCCATTCCGGGTCCGAAGCGTCCACCCACGTTACTACAAAGTCGATGGGATAGGTTATTTTTTCGACGCTCCTGTTTTTCTCCTTTTCAAGAGAAAGCATATTGCCCTTTCTGCATAATTCCTCGGAAACCGCATCCGCTCCATTTATCCAATTTTTCAGCTTGCGCCTGAACACACGGATTTTTTTTATTCGATTGCTTGCCAAAATCTGAATTCCCCTTTATGTTTTTTTCTCCGCCCGGGAAGGACGGCTTTGGATTTTTACGATTCCGGTATTCGCCCGACCTCATTTTTGTCAGGGTACGTTTTGCTCGCTCGGCTCCGCCTCGCTCGCGGGGCTCTGCCCCACCGCCCCCACGCCAGGAGGTCCAGACCCCCTGGAATCCCATTATTGGCGCTGCGCGCTTTCCCTTTTTTCTTTTTTCTTTTTCCTTACTATTTTTATTATATCATTCGGAAAAAATCAATTCAATAAGTTTTAATATTTTTAACAATTTTTTGATGATAATGCAGAGAAAACACTTGATTTTTGCCGAATGATATGATATCATATCTGTTAAGCAATTAAATACTTGTATAAGAGCAATGAAGGCATTTCAGTAGCCGCCGTCCGTTTTTTTACACTATGCAGAGAGAGAATGTCATGGCTGAAAGCATTCCGGGGATTATTGCGGTGAATTTCGGTGCCGGAGCTTATTTTTCGACCCGCTTTTTTTGTGGAAGGCGGCGAGGGAAATACGTCTCGCCCGGCGTTAATGGGACTTATTGAGGGTTTTATTCCTTTTTTTGACAGGCTGTAAAACCGAATTTGGGTGGTACCGCGAGATTTCGTCCCATTGGACGGGGTCTTATTTTTTTGTATTTTTTCATTACTTGACTTACCGGTATTGCAAAAAACAAGGAGGAAAATGCAATGGAGAAGAAAATTGCAGAAATTATTCAGAGCTTCACCGAAGCCGCAAAGGAAGCTTCCGACTCCGCTTCAGTAGAAAAGCTGCGAGTCGCGTTCCTCGGCAAAAAGGGCGAAATCGCCGAACTCATGAAAGATCTCAAATCGGTTCCTGCCGACCAGAAGAAGGAATTCGGTCAGAAGATCAATCAGCTTAAAAAAGATGTGGAAGGCAGACTTTCCGACCTCACAGCCACTATCGAACAAAAAGAACTGGAAGCCCTGATCAACAGCGCCGAATGTTACGACGTCACCATGCCTTCAAGCGTGGAAACCGGTTCTTACCATCCAATTACCCTCGTTCAGCGCGAACTGGAGGAAATCTTCGCTTCCATGGGCTTTACCGTCGAGGATTACGACGAGATTGTGGACGATTACCACTGCTTTGAGGCGCTCAATATTCCAAAGCACCATCCCGCAAGAGACATGCAGGACACCTATTATCTCGATAACGGTCAGCTTCTCAAAACGCACACTTCCGCCGCGCAGAACGCCATCATGCGCAAGTACGGCGCCCCGCTGCGCGCTATTTTCCCCGGCCGCTGCTTCCGCAACGAGGCCATTGACGCCTGCCACGAAAACACCTTCTTCCAGATGGAAGGCATTATGATCGACAAGGATATCTCCATTTCCAACCTCATCTACTTCATGAAAACCATGCTTTCCGAAGTATTTGAACGCGATGTGCAGGTGCGTCTGCGTCCGGGCTTCTTCCCCTTTGTTGAACCCGGCTTCGAGCTTGACATAAGCTGTCAGGTCTGCGGAGGCACTGGATGTCCCTCCTGCAAGAATTCCGGCTGGCTTGAGCTTTGCCCGTGCGGTATGATTCACCCCAACGTGCTCATTGCCGGCGGCATCGACCCCGAAGAATACACCGGCTTCGCTTTCGGTCTGGGTCTGACCCGTCTCGCTATGATGAAGTACGGCGTCAAGGACATCCGCACCTTCAACAGCGGCAATCTCAAAGCCCTCTCGCAGTTCGAGAGTCTTTAATCCATGAGGAGGTAATGTATCGTGCTGGTATCAATGAACTGGATCCGCGATTTCGTTGACCTTGACGGCTTCGATATCGACGCACTTATTCACAGATTCACACTTTCCACCGCGGAGGTCGAGGAAGTGTTCCATTACGGCAGGGAGACAAGCAATGTCGTTATCGCTCAGATTGTCTCCATTGAAAATCACCCCAATTCCAAAAAGCTCCACCTGCTCAAAGTTGACGCGGGTGACAAGGTTTACGACTGCGTTTGCGGCGCTCCCAACGTCAGGGAGGGCATGAAGGTCGCTTTCGCCAAAGAGGGCGGCTGCGTCAACGGCTTCGCTATCAGCAAGGCGACCGTCGCCGGCTACGACTCCTACGGCATGTGCTGCTCCGAGGCGGAGCTCGGCATCAGCGCCGACAACTCCGGCATTATGGAAATCACAGACGACTATCCTCTCGGCACTGACATCAAGTCCGTTTATGCCATCGAGGACACGATCTTTGAGGTGGACAACAAGTCCCTCACCAACCGTCCCGATCTGTGGGGCCACTACGGCATCGCAAGAGAATTCGCCGCCCTCACCGGTCAGCCATTGAAGCCCGTCGAACGTGTGGATACTTCGGTCTACAGCGAGCTTCCGCCCGTTGCCATTGACATTCAGGACACGGAACACTGCTACCGCTATTCCGGCATGAAGGTGGACAATGTGACAACCCACACAAGCCCGGTCAATATGCGCATTCGCCTCTTCTACTGCGGCAGCAGGGCAATCAATCTGCTTGCTGATCTCACCAACTATCTCATGATGGAGCTTGGTCAGCCCATGCACGCTTTCGATCGCCGCAAGGTGGATTGCGTGGAAATCAAGCGCTTCGACGAGCCGTTTAAATTCAAGACCCTCGACGACTGCGAGAGGAATATCGACGAAAATACACTGATGATCTGCTCCAAGGGCGAACCTGTGGCTATCGCCGGCATTATGGGCGGCCTGGATTCGGAAATCGAGGACGACACCACTTCCCTGCTCCTCGAATCCGCCAACTTCGACGGCGTTTGCATCCGCAAATCCTCCCAGCGCCTCGGTCTGAGAACCGACGCGAGCATGCGATATGAAAAAATGCTCGACCCGGAGATTACCAACGTCGCTATCGAGCGCTTCCTCAAGCTGCTGTTTGACATTGACCCCGACGTGCAGGTCATCTCTTCCCTCTCCGACAGCTATGTGCATCACTATGACAAAATTGAGCTGACCTTCGACAAGTCCTATGTTGACAGATACACCGGCATCGAGATCAGCGACGAGCAGATTATCAACACGCTGACTGCCCTCGGCTTCGATGTGAAGCATGAAGGCACGGGCTTTGACGTTACCGTTCCCTCATGGAGAGCCACCAAGGACGTCACCATAAAAGCCGATATCATTGAGGAAATCACAAGAATCTACGGCTATGACAACTTCAAAATTACCACCACCCTCAGCCCGCTTCGCCCTGTGCGCAGGAGCGTTATCAAGAGCGACGAGTATTACGCCAAGGACCTTCTGGTGGAAAAATTCAAGCTGCACGAAATCCATTCCTATATCTGGGCGGATTCCAGGAAATTCGGCGAACTGAATATGGACGTTGAGGACAACGTGAAGCTCATCAATTCCATCAATCCCGATCATGTGGTGCTCCGCAACTGCATGGTGCCTACCCTGCTCTGCGCGGTCAATGAAAACAAGTCCTTCGGCGCGGAATACGGCATTTTTGAGATAGCCCGCGTGATCGACGGCACCCGCGAGGACGGCACATGCAATGAACGCAGAAAGTTAGGCATCGTCCTTTACAGCCGCAAATGCAGCGAAAAAACTCTCTTCTTCCGCCTGCGCGATATCATTTCGCTCTTTGTCGCCAATCTCAGACACAAAGAGGTCAGATTCGAGCATGCCGATACAAGCCACAACTGGCAGCATCCCGTGAACACAGCCGAGATATCAGTGGACGGAGAAAAACTTGGCTTTATCTCCACCCTGCATCCCCTGACCGCCATGAAGATCGACAAGAAGGCTGCCATCGTCACCGCTGAGATTGACATGGATTCATTTGCCGCCGTCGGCAAGGATGAACTCAGCTTCAGCGAACCTTCCAAATTCCCGGGCATCGACATCGACCTGACTATTCTCAGAAATTCCGACGTCACTTACCGCAAGGTTGAGGAAATCATCAAGGACAACGGCGGCGAGTTCCTCAACACAGTGACTGTCACCGACGTCTATGACGGCATCATCAGCAGCATTACCCTCCGCCTCGGCTTCTCCTCCCCCGACAGAACTCTCTCGATGAATGAAATACAGGACGTTGTATTCGGCTGCATCGTGCCTGAACTCGAAAAATCCGGTATTCTGCTTAAAAAATAATACTTTAGACCATAGCGAAGGTTTTTTCCAGCTCCAACGCTATGGTCTTTTTTTGCCTCGGCATAAAGCAAAAGCCTCCGTATCAAAAAATCAACGGAGGCTTTTGTTTTGCTATTTATTTTTGAGGAGGAGAGATATAATCATTTTCAAATGCAAACGAGCGCTTATCAATCCCGTTTACATTTATTATAATATACTATAATTATTATATTTAAGTTAAAAATATTTTACTAAATTGATAACAATGATAAAAATCAATAACAATATTTCGGAATTCTATGCAAAATCCGGAATTTTGCTCAAAGCAAGACAATCCAGGTCAGTCGGTCGGCAAGGCAGTTTCCGGATTCAAAATTTGACGGGTCCTGCTCAAGTATTGTGATATAATTCATGGCGCCGGTCTCCCCGTTGTCGCGCTTGGTCTCCACTCCGTCTGAATTGATGAAAGTTTCACTGTCTGATAACAGTATTTCCTTCTGTTCGGGTGTGCATACCTTGACTTTGTAGGTATTTTCATCTATTTCGCAGCGCGCAAGCTGCGGCTTATCTATATAATAATCCCCTCTTTCCGATTGCTTCGTCTTTCAGCTTGTTTATCTCCCGGTCATCTTTTGCGTCGTTGATTTTTTTGGTATATTCATCTACCAAAGCGTCAACTTCCTTCTGCTCACGATCGTAGTATGTACTGTCAGAGCAGCTTTTTGCGATTTCGTCAAGCGCTTCACTCCTTGCCTTGCTACAGCCGGATAATACTGTCAGCATCAGCGATACTACAATTATTACTGTCAGCAGT
>ONWI01000079.1 GCA_900321515.1 uncultured Eubacteriales bacterium
GCAAGGAGGAATAACAAACATGTATCCAAAGCAAGAATGTATTGCAATGCTGCTTGCAGGCGGACAGGGCAGCAGACTTTATGCCCTGACCAAGAGAATTGCAAAGCCTGCGGTACCGTTTGGAGGCAAGTACAGGATCATAGATTTTCCGCTGTCCAACTGCGTCAATTCCGGCATTGACACTGTCGGTGTTCTGACGCAGTATCAGCCGCTCGTTCTCAATGACTATCTTGGCAACGGTCAGCCATGGGATCTCGATACGATGTATGGCGGCGTTCATCCCCTCCCTCCTTATCAGGGAACACACGGCGCCGACTGGTACAAGGGCACCGCAAACGCCATCTATCAGAACATTCCGTTTATCGAGAGATACAATCCCGATTATGTTGTAATACTCTCTGGCGACCATATCTACAAGATGGATTACTCCGAGATGCTTGCGTTCCACAAGTCACACAAGGCAGCCTGCACCATCGCGGCGTACCAGGTGCCGATGGAAGAAGCGTCCCGCTTCGGCATACTCAATTGCAACGAGGACGGCTCTATTTATGAATTCGATGAGAAGCCGAAGGTGCCCAAGAGCAACAACGCATCGATGGGTATTTATATATTCAGCTGGGAGAAACTGCGCAAGTATCTTGAAATGGATGAAGCCAATCCCGACAGCAGCAACGACTTCGGCAAGGATGTGCTTCCCGCCATGCTCAACGCGGGCGAGAAGATGGTCGCGTGGAAATTCGACGGCTATTGGAAGGACGTCGGAACCATTGATTCTCTCTGGGAGGCCAATATGGATCTGCTCGATCCGAATGACCCGCTCGAAATGTCCGATCCTTCATGGAAGATTTATACCCGCAACCCCGTAATGCCGCCTCACTATGTCGGCAAGAACGCGGACTGCCAGAATTCACTGGTAACCGAAGGCTGCATGGTAAACGGAAAGCTCGAATTCTCCATACTCTTTGAGGGTGTTCAGGTGGAAGCCGGGGCAAAGGTAACCGAATCCATTATCATGCCCGGCGCGAAAATCATGGAGGGCGCGGTGGTTCAGTTCGCCATTGTCGCCGAAAACGCGGTCATCGGACCCGGCGCCGTTGTCGGCGAACGTCCCGAAAAGATGGAAAACAGGGATGACTGGGGTATTGCAGTTATCGGCGGCGGCGTCAAGGTGGGCGCCAACGCTGTAGTAAAGGCAAAGGCAATGGTTGAAGAGGATATTCCGGAGGTGACAAAATAATGAGAGGAAATAACGTAGTAGGTATCATTTTTTCCAATATGCATGACGACACCATGCAGCAGGTCACCAATATAAGAACATTCGGCTCGGTGCCGTTCGGCGGCAGATACCGCACCATAGACTTCCCGCTTTCCAATATGGTCAATTCGGGCGTCAACAAGGTGGGCGTTATCACCAAGAGCAACTATCAGTCGCTGATGGATCATCTCGGCTCCGGCAAAGCATGGGATCTTTCCAGAAAGAGAGAGGGTCTGTTCATTCTGCCTCCGTTCGGCAACGGCAATCAGATGTACAGCAACCGCATTGAGGCGCTGGACGGCATTACCAGCTTTTTGAGAAATTGCAATGAGGAATACGTCATTCTCGCCGACTGCGATATGATCTGCAACCTGGATTTCCGGAAGGTGCTTGACGCTCATCTCGATACCAACGCTGATATTACCATCGTCTACAAAAACAGCGAAATGCCTTCTGATCTCAGCGAACCTGTCGTGCTTGAGCTTAACGGTCAGGACAAGGTTACCGATATGGTTGTCGGCGTGCAGAAGGGCGAAAAAACCAGCTGGAGCATGGGTATTTATGTCATGAAGAAGGCCTTCCTCCAGAAGACTATAGCTGAGGCAGTCAGCAGAAATCGCAGCAACTTTATCCGCGATATTCTCCAGAGAGGTGTTCTGGAAAACAAGATTTACGGCTACCGGTTTGAAGGTTATGTCGGCACGCTCGACTCCATGCAGTCCTATTTCAGGGTAAACATGGACCTGATGAGATGGGATGTTCTGAGAGATCTCTTCAATCCCATGCGCCCCATCTACACCAAGGAAAGGGACGAAATGCCTACCAGATACGGACTCGGTTCAGTGGTTACAAATTCACTGATTGCCGACGGATGCGTGATTGAGGGTGAGGTCGAGAATTGTGTTCTCTTCCGCGGCGTGCATGTGGGCAAAGGTTCCAAGCTGACGAACTGCATTATTATGCAGGACACTGTAATCGGCGACAATACTGTGCTTGATTATCTTATCAGCGACAAGGACGTTACGTTTGGCGACGGCAAGTCAATGATAGGTACAGATTCCTACCCGATATACGTTTCCAAGGGCAGCGTGGTTTGATTGACTTCCGAACCACAGCACAGATCTCGATAAGGACGGTTTTATAATTATGAGAGTTTTGTATGTAACAAGCGAGGCGATGCCTTTTGCGTATTCCGGCGGACTTGCCGAGATTGCGGGCTGCCTCCCATACGCTTTGCGTCAGCGACTCGTGACCTGCCGCGTGGTAATGCCCCTCTATGAAGGAATCCCGCAGGAGCTTAAGGACAGCATGAAATTCATTGCCAGCCTTTCTGTGCCGGTTGCGTGGAGACGTCAGTATTGCGGTGTTTTTGAAGCACGTTACAAAGGAATAGACTACTACTTCATAGATAATCAGTACTACTTCAAGCGCAAGGGTTATTATGGTCATTACGACGATGCCGAGAGATTTGCTTTCTTCTCCCGTGCCGTCCTCGAAATGCTCCCCTATGTTGACTACAAGCCGGACATCATTCATGCCAACGACTGGCAGACTGCGCTTGTGCCCATTTTTTACCATGTTTTCTACTCCAAGAACGAGTGGTTCTACGGCACAAAAACAGTCTTTACAATCCACAATATCCAGTATCAGGGCAAATACGGCATGGAGCTGGTGGAAGAAGTTTTGGGCATTCCCGATGAGGAAAAGGGTCTGGTGGAATTCGACGGCAGCATAAATCTGCTCAAAGGCGCTATTGAAACAGCCAATATCGTCACCACAAGCAGCCAAACCTATGCGGAAGAACTGCGTGACCCGTGGTTCTCGTTTGGTCTCGATTCCATTATACGCGATCGCTGGTCAAAGATACGAGGAATACTCAACGGTCTGGACACTGTCGCCTATAATCCTGAGACGGATATGATGACATACGCCCAGTATGGCGACGATTCATTCATCAAAGGCAAGGCGATCAACAAGCGCGAGCTTCAGCGCAGGCTTTTCCTGCCCGAGCGCAAGGATGTGCCGATGATTGGCATGGTCAGCAGCATGATAACGCCCAAGGGCATGGATATTCTTCGCGATATTCTCGAAGAGCTTTTGCAGTACGCGGATGTCCAGTTTGTCATCCTCGGTTCAGGAGACTGGGAATACGAGGAGTATTTCAGACAGATGCAGGAGAAGTACCGCGACAAGTTTGTTGCGTGCTTCGGCTTCATTCCCGAGCTTGCCCGCAAGATCTACGCGGCGAGCGATATATTCCTGGTGCCCTCGAAGCTGGCTCCCGGTTCCACATCTCAGATGGTTGCCTTGCGCTACGGCAGCATTCCGATTGTCCGTGAGACGGGCAGTCTGCGCGATTCCGTTTCCGACAGCGCTGACGGCTACGGCAACGGCTTTGTGTTCCAGGCGTACAACGGCAGAGAACTGCTCAATACCATTTACCGCGCTTTAGGCGGATATTCCAACCGCGAAGGCTGGTGGATTCTGGTAAGGCGCGCAATGAACTGCGACAACAGCTGGAAAAAGAGAGCCAAGCAGTATCACAATCTCTACAAGGAATTACTCAACGAGGAGTAATTATTGCTTGTCAATAAAAAATTGCCGTGCGGGCATCCGGATGTCGGATTCCGCACGGCTTTTTTCTTCAAATGAGAAAAAAAGCAGACCCGCCGAAAATACACAGCAAGTCTGCATTATTTTTTTTCTTTTGTAAAATCCATCGCGTTTTCTGCGTTTCTGATGAGATTCATCAGTGACGAGGCAAAGAGCTGGTAATCGCTGCTGAGACTGTCAAACGACATTATGAGCGGCTGAGTGTCGGAGAGAGGCTTCATCCCGTCCATATCCCTGCCGGATACAATTGAACGTATGCGTGATTCGATGATGCTCATTGAAGCGTCGGAAAAGCCCTGAAAGGCATTTTCGGAGACGGAGAAGAAGCTGGACGAATTCTGCGAATTGGCCGAATAGAGAATCCGGAATATTTTATATACCGAAATCATCTGATAAACCGAAATCTGATTAGTCAGATCGTTGTTGTCCAGCTTTTGAAGCAGGTCGAAAATAATATTGAGTGAATTGGCAATCAGCTTTTTGTTGAGCAGCGGCAGTGTAGAACCTTTCAAGATGTTGTCGTCTGCGTCATCAGGCTCGGGAATGTCATTGACTGTGAGCTTTGCGCCGCTTCGGTCGGAGGTTCTGCCAAGCAGGTAATCGCATGAAACGCCGTAATAATCAGCTATTTTGATCAGAAAATCCAAACCGCATTCCCTCGCGCCGCGTTCGTAATGAGACAGCAGCGCCTGAGAAATGTTGAGATCACGCGCCGCATCCTTTTGTGTGATATTGCGTTCGGTGCGAAGCAGCGTTATAATTCGGGGAAAGCTGTCATTCAATGGTATTTCACCTCGATTGTCCGATAAGGGGAATGAAACGCTGAATTTACTTTTTCAGCGTTTTCTTAATTAATACTTGATTATATTCATTATTAAAGTTATAATAGAAGAAACGGAAATATATGTATTTGATTAATCCGAATAACATTAATGATAGCATAAAGCGTGTGTCATTTCAAGAGTTAATTATAATAATTCGGCATCTGGGGGCACTTTTATGAAAACTTACCAAATTCATCTTTTAAGACATGGCATAACTGACGGAAACATGAAAGGTCAGTATATAGGAAGCAAGGACATTCCGCTGAATGACGACGGCATCGAGCAAATACGTCTGCTCGATGAGAACTGCATATATCCCGGAGCTGCCGCCTATTTCACAAGCCCCATGAAGCGGTGCCGGCAGACGCTCGGAATCATATATCCCGATGTAAAACCTATCGACATAGACGAGTTCCGCGAATGTGACTTCGGAGAATTTGAGGGTCTGACCGCAGAGGAACTGAGCGGCAGCGAGGATTTTGCGCGGTGGCTTGCTTCCGACGGCAGTTCCGCCCCTCCGAGCGGTGAGTCGGGAGTTGAATTTGGCAGACGTGTCTGTCAGGCTTTTGAAAAAATTGTTGACGCTCTGATGAAAACCGGCGTTCCCTCAGCTCTGATAATGACTCACGGAGGCGTAATAATGACTATTCTGGCGCAATACGGACTTCCTGAGGCAACTATGTCGGAGTGGGCAATGGAACCGGGGTGCGGTTATTCGATACGAATACATCCGCAGCTCTGGTCGGCAGCAAGGAAGGTCGAGGTTTATCAGACGCTTCCTCTGCCGAGAGAGGATGACGGGGACGAATATGAAGCCGAGTACTTTATTGCCGATGCGGATGAAGGCGATGAGGACGACGAAACGGAATCATAAAAAAATCAGCCCTGCTTGCGGACATTGCAATGCGCGGGCTGATGACAGGCTTTATGATTATCAGGCGAAATATTTTGAGGTCTTTTCGAGATAGGCAGCCGCTTCATCCTCGGTGGCGTGAATGCCAAGTATCACTTCGCTGTCCAGGTCGAGACCGAAAACCGATAGGATGGATTTTGCGTCGGCGATATATCTGCCGGCGATGAGGTCAATGTCAAAGCGCTGTGTCATCGTGATATTGACGAACTCCCTGATATCGTTGACAGACTTGAATTTAATGCTTTTTTTGATCATTTAAGCATTTCCCCTTCCAAAATAAAAAGCAAAAATCTATGTCAAAGCTGAGGGAATACCCCATGAGCCGCGGAACTTAGTATTTGGTTCCATCTTCTCCGGCCCCTCAGCTGTGAACATTATAGAGATTTGTTATTGTTTTGTCAATGTGCAATTCAACAGACATATTATGAACACTTGCCCGGGATTATATTGAAAATACAAAAATACAGCTTGTTATTTGTATAATCCGACAAACTTCTACATTATTCAATATTGTTAACAGCGGAGGTTATTCAATGGAAAGACGTGACAAAATCAATTATTACCTTGACCTTGCCGAGATGGTTTCCCAGCGGGGCACATGCCTCAGAAGACGGTACGGCGCCGTAATAGTCAAGAATGACGAGGTGGTTTCCACCGGCTACGTCGGCGCTCCACGCGGACGTATGAACTGTACGGATATCGGCCGCTGCATCAGGGAAGAGCTTCAGGTGCCGCGCGGAGAACGCTATGAGCTCTGCCGCAGCGTCCACGCTGAACAGAACGCCATTATCAGCGCCTCTCGCAACGAGATGATCGGCAGTTCACTCTTTCTGGTGGGGATCGACGTGAACACGGGCGGTTACGTTGCCAACGGTAACTGCTGCTCTATGTGCAAGCGAATGATTATCAATGCGGGTATAGCCAATGTTTACATCCGAGATACAAAGAATTCTTACCGCATGATAGAGGTGCGTAGCTGGATAGACAACGACGAGTCGGTTGACGGAATTCTGGGTTATTGATGCAGAATAAAACAAGAAAAAAATTTAAAAAGTTAACATACTGTTATTATAATATGATATAATATAAAAAACGCAAACATTCAGGAGGTAGTTTTTTAATGAAGATCTTAGGTTTGACCGATGCTGAAGTCGCCGAGTCAAAGGAAAAGTACGGCGACAACAGCATGACTGAACAGAAGGGTGAGACGTTCTGGCAAAAGCTGTGGGGCAATTTTCAGGACCCGATGATCAGGATTCTCTGCTTTGCCCTTTTGGTTAATGTGGCGCTCTGCTGCCTGGGGCAGGCTGATTGGTTCGAGCCGATCGGAATTACAGTGGCAATTCTCATTGCGACTATCGTTTCAACGTATTCCGAGTACAATAACGAGAACGCTTTCCAAAAGCTTCAGGAGGAAGCCTCGCGCATTATGTGCAAGGTTTACCGCAACGGCGAAATAGTTGAGGTTGCCATAAACGACCTTGTTGTGGGCGACTGCGTTCTGCTGCAATCAGGCGACAAGATTCCTGCCGACGGTCTGCTCATAGACGGCGAGCTTAAGGTCGATCAGTCGGTGCTTAACGGAGAAAGCAAGGAAGCGCTCAAGACAGCTATTCCGGACGATTACACAGAGACCGACGAGCCGCTCGACTTCCTCAATGAATACAAGGTATTCAGAGGCGCTGTGGTCTGTTCGGGCAACGGCGTGATGCAGGTCACGGTTGTGGGCGACAGCTCTGTTTACGGCAAGATCGCCAGCGAACTTCAGGCGGATGACGACAGACAGTCCCCGCTTCAGGTAAAGCTCTCCAAGCTGGCAAACGGCATAAGCAAATTCGGCTACATAGGCGGCGCACTGATTGCGGTTTCTTACCTGTTTATGCAGTTCTTTGTCGCAAATCATTTCAACGGAGCTGAAATAGCGGAATATTTTTCACATGCAGGATATGTTATTCACGACTGTGTGGAAGCTCTGATGTTCGCGGTTATCATTATTGTCATGGCAGTTCCCGAAGGTCTTCCTCTTATGGTCGCGCTCGTTTCGGCTATGAATATGAATAAGATGCTCAAGGACAACGTCCTTGTGCGAAAGATAGTCGGTATCGAGACCGCCGGCAGCCTGAATATTCTTTTCAGCGACAAGACCGGAACCATAACCAAGGGCAAGCTGGAGGTCGTGACCTTTATCGACGGAAATCTCAGTGAATACAGGGGCATTAACGATATTCCCGGTATGCTCGGCAATCTTATCACCATGAGCATCAAAAACAACACCGACTCTGTGATCTCCGGAGAAGGGGAAAGCCTCAAGATCGTAGGCGGAAATGCCACGGAGCGCGCTGTTCTGGGATTTGCCGTTGACAGCAACAGGTCTTTTGACGCACCCAAAGTCAGCTCAATTCCGTTCAACAGCACAAATAAATATTCAGCCTCCACCGTTGGCAGAAACGGAAAATATGTCACCCTCATCAAGGGCGCTCCCGAAAAGATGCTTGCAAAGTGCGGATATTATTATGACGTCAACGGCGCAAGAGTTCCTCTCACCAATTCCGATGAAATCGACGCCAAGATGGATGAGCTTGCTACCCGCGCTATCCGCGTGCTGGCGTTCGCGACATCTGACAGCGTTATCACCGACGGCAAACTGCCCGAGGACGAATGGACCCTCGTGGGCTTTGTAGGCATACGCGACGAAGTTCGTCCGGAATCCATCCAGGCGATCAAGGAAGTCAAACGAGCCGGCGTGCAGGTGGTTATGATCACCGGCGACCGCAAGGAGACCGCGGTTGCTATCGCAAAGGATTCCGGCATTCTTAAGAGGGACAGCGATCTTGTGTTCACATCCGACGAGCTTGCCGGCATGTCCGATCAGGAAATCAGCAGGGTTATCAGGAAGATCCGCGTCATCGCCCGTGCTCTGCCGTCAGACAAGAGCCGTCTGGTCCGCATTGCTCAGGAGAGAAATCTTGTGGTCGGCATGACCGGCGACGGAGTAAACGATTCCCCGGCACTCAAAAAAGCCGACGTTGGCTTTGCCATGGGCGGCGGCACCGAGGTTGCCAAAGAGGCTGGCGACATTGTTATTCTCGACGATAACTTCCTCTCGATTGAAAAGGCTATCCTCTACGGCCGCACAATCTTCAACAGCATCCGTAAATTCATTGTGTTCCAGCTTACCATTAATATTTCGGCTGTGTTCATTTCATTTATCTGCCCTCTGCTTAACATGAAGAATCCGCTCTCCATCACTCAGATTTTGTGGGTCAATCTCGTAATGGATACCCTTGCGGCGCTTGCCTTCGGCGGTGAACCCGCCCTCCGCAGATTCATGCGCGAAAAGCCCAAGAAGCGCGATGAAAGCATTATCAGCAAATGCATGTGGTCTTCAATAGGCGTCGGCGCCGGCTATACCGTTCTTGTCAGCCTTATATTCCTGTTAACCGGCAAAAACTGGTTCTACGAGTGGCGTTACTTCCCCGAAATCCATATGACCGGATACTTCGCGCTGTTTATCTTTATTGCGGTATTTAACGCATTCAACGCCCGTACCGAAGAGGTAAACCTGATGGACAACATCTCGCGCAACAGGAATTTCCTTAAGATTATGGGCATGGTAGCGGTAATACAGGTGCTTCTGACTTACTTAGGCGGAGACATCTTCCAGTGCTACGGGTTAAATATTGAACATTGGCTGCTGATAATCATTCTGGCGTTTGCGGTAATTCCTGTCGATATTGTCAGAAAGTGCGTTATCAAAATGATTGATTCAGGAAAAAAGTAACCGCCCTATGAATATTTTTGCAGATACAATTAATTGACAAAATAACAACACATGTTGCTCTGTAAATCGCCGAACAACGTGTGTTGTTTTTATATTATTTAAACAAAATTCACACAATCCTGCGATTATTGAATGTAATTTGCCTTGACACTGTGTTGAAAAATATGGTATAATAATCAAAATAATTATTGTGCATATGTATATTGTGTATATGTAATGTATAAAAAATAATGCGGTATACGCCGGGGGAGAGCGACAATGACAAACAAAGAGCTGAATATCTATACAACGGGGAAAAGGGATATGTGCATTGCCAATGACACCATCTCAGACGTATTGTTCATGGAATACGGTGTCAATCGCGGATTGCGCGACATCAACGGCAAGGGTGTGCTTGCCGGACTGACCAGAATTTCTAAGATCATTTCATTCAAAGAAGTCAACGGGGTCAAGACGCCGTGCGACGGCGAGCTTTGGTATCGAGGCTACAAAGTCAATTCTCTTATCGAAGAGCTTGACAACGACGAATACGGATTTGAGAAAACCGCATATCTGCTGCTCTTCGGGCAGAAACCTGATGCGGCTGAGCAGGAGGAATTCTGCCGTATTCTTGGCAAGTGCAAAAAGCTGCCGATCAATTTCACGCGCAATGTTATTATGGAGGGTCCTTCAAAGGACATCATGAATTCCATGACCAAGAGCATTCTTACCCTTGCTTCATATGACAAGGAGGTTAATTCCGCAACCCTCGAATGCTGCATCAGACAGTGTCTCGAGCTGATAGCCGTATTCCCCATGCTGGCAGTTTACGGCTATCACGCCTACAACCATTACATCAACGATGC
The DNA here is from genome assembly GCA_900321515.1 of uncultured Eubacteriales bacterium. GTDB lineage: Bacteria > Bacillota > Clostridia > Oscillospirales > Acutalibacteraceae > RUG762. Next base: position 10,232 of record ONWI01000079.1, read on the forward strand.
AAGCATGTATATTCACAGACCGAAGGCGGAACTGTCCACCGCGGAAAACATACTAAGAATGCTGCGTCCCGACCGTTCCTATACCAAGCTCGAAGCCAAGGTCCTTGATATCGTACTCATGCTTCACATGGAGCATGGCGGCGGCAACAATTCCACATTTACAACCCGTGTTGTCACGTCGTCCGGTTCTGACACTTATTCCGCCATCGCGGCGGCAATGTCTTCATTGAAGGGACCCAAGCACGGCGGCGCGAACATTAAGGTTATGGAGATGATGGAGGATATTCGCCGGCATGTTTCCGATAAGACCGACCGCGATGAAATCAGGGCATATCTTGCAAAGATAATCGACGGCAGGGCGTTTGACGGCAAAGGACTTATTTACGGCATGGGTCATGCGGTATATTCTGTCTCCGACCCGAGAGAGCGGATTCTCAAATCGTATGTCGAGAGGCTCGCAAGCGCAAAGCACCAGGAGGAGAATATTACCCTTTACAACATTATAGAAGAAGAGGCTCCGAAGCTGATAGCCGAAAAGCGTCATATCTTCAAGGGAGTAAGTCCGAATGTTGACTTTTACAGCGGCTTTGTCTATGAGATGCTCGGAATCCCTGTTGAACTTTACACGCCGCTCTTTGCCATAGCAAGAATAGTTGGGTGGAGTGCCCATCGCATAGAGGAAATGATAGGTATGAACAAGATCATCCGTCCCGCTTACATGAGCGTTATGGATGAGCTGGAATAATATTTTGAAATACGGCATGGGAATCAGAAAAACATAATCCCATGCCGTATTTAATATTGTTAAGTATTGTGATATATATTGTTAAAGAACTGTTAATCAATATAGTTTATATTAATAATTAATGAAAGGAACGGTGATTATTTATGGCTGTTAATCTTAGAAAAGGAGAAAAAGTCAATCTTTCCTCCGCGAATAACCGCGTCAGCGGAGTAATAGTTGGTCTGGGCTGGGACAGCGCAAAGGAAGGCAGCGCAAGCGTTGACTGCGACGCTTCCGCCATCATCTGCGGATTTGACGGCAAGGCGACCGACGTTATATATTTTGGCAAGATGCGCAGCGTCAACGACGCTGTGATTTATACCGGAGACAGTCAGACGGGCGAGGGCAACGGCGACAATGAGCGCATTTATATCAATTTCACAAAGCTCCCGCAGGATATAGGCAAAATCGTCATTTCGGCGAACATTTACGACGCTAAGGCGAAGCGTCAGCACTTCGGCATGATTAACAACGCGTTCGTGAGGGTTGTCAACTGGAAAACGGGTCAGGAAATGTGCCGCTTCAATCTCACGGACAACTACAGCGGTATGACAGGCATCATAGCGGCTGAAATCTTTCGCAGCAGCGCAGGCTGGGATTTTGCTCCGATAGGCAAGGCAATCCATGAGGCGAGCAGACTACAGTCTATTGTCAGGCTGTATCAGAATTAGTGACATTCCGGAGGAAGCATACGCATGAAATCAATTTTATCCGATAATTCGATAATGGACGCGATAGTTAATGCCGCAGTTCGCGACAGTGACATGAAAGACAGCCATCTGCCCGAAGCATTCAGGCTCCCGGCGCTGGCTGATGAGAATTTTGCAAAATTCGCGGACGGAGCTATCGACGGCATATATATTTACCATACGGAGCACCGTCCCATCTCAGACGATGCGCGGGATGTTATGATCCGGGCTATGAAGGCGGTCGGCAAAGGCGACAGGGATGAGGCGAAAAAGCTCTTTGAGGAACTTGGAACCAAGGCGCGCGCCGTATCAATTATTGACGATCTTCAAAAATATATTATTGACCACAAAGAGTCCGTTTCCGCGGACAGAGTTGTAAAATTTGCGCTATACACTTTGTACAACACCAAAGACCGTGAATCGCTGAAATTCGCTCTCTCCATGCTGGAACTTGTGCGGCTGGACGATGACAGTCTGAAGGAATTACTCAGGATGCTGGGACTTTCGGATGAATTCACACTGTTCGTGATTTTCATTATGCAGCAGTGGGAGAATGCAAACGAGGAAATTTTCAGGTTGGCGAAAAAGACAAAGGGATGGGGAAGGATTCATGCAATAGAACGCCTGATTCCGGATACTCCCGAGATAAGAGAATGGCTGCTGCGCGAGGGAATACACAACAACGTACTTCCGGCCTACAGCGCGCTGAATTGCTGGGAAGGCTCGGAGGCGGAGAACCTTTTGTTTGCGTCCGATATCTCGAAGGAAGATTTTGCCGCAATCAGCGAACTCATTTCGGTCTTGCTCGATGAAGGTCCATGCCCTGGCATTTCAGAGATAGAAAAAGGCGATGAAGTAATAAAAGCATTCCTGCGCAAGGCAAAGGAAATGCCGGATGAATGCGTTGACAAGATGCTGATTGGACAGATAATGGATAAATATTCCGGTGTTGATCCGGAAATAACATCACTTGCGCGGCAGATCGGATAGGTTAGCGGCAGAGCTATACATGGGGCTATACATGGGAGGGTAAACTATATTATGAAAACGCAACTCGAAGAGAATATAAAAAAAATACGCGTTGGACTTAACTGGACTTCCGGCAGGGAATATGGCTTCGACCTTGACCTTTCGGCATTCCTGCTGGACGAAAAAGACCTTGCTCGCAGCGAGGAGGATTTTGTTTTCTACAACAATACCTCATCCGCCGGCGAGGCATTGGTTTACAGCGGAGACGACCGCAGCGGAATGGTGGACGGAGTTAATGAGTCGATATTTGTCGATATTGTAAAAATACCGGAGAATATCCGCAAGGTAGTATTCTGTGTGACTTTTGACGATACTGACGAAGAACACATTTTCGGAGAAGCTGAGAACATTATTCTTTCTGCCAGCGGAGTGACCGACCGCTTCGACAAGGGCGAGAGCCCATTCTGTACGGTCGATCTTGCGAAGCACTGTCCGCAGAGCAGTGCGATGGCGGTGCTGGAACTCATCAGAAGCGGCGACGGCTGGGAATACGACATTATCTGCGACAGCGCCGATTTCGGATTGCTCGAACTTTGCAGCCGATACGGACTTGCAGCCGAAGTGTGAGCTTGAAGAGAAATTAACATATATATTGAAATGAGTTGGCGTGCCTTCTTGTGAGCAGGATGGTGCGCCAATAATTCTGAAGCAGAGGAAAATGACCGTACAAAATGTCAACAAAAGTTCAGGGAAACAAAGCACATTCAACAAGGATTAATAAAGAGCAAAAAAAGACTTGACAATTGGGCTGGGGTGTGGTAACATAGTGAAGCTGTCGCAGAGAGAAGGAAGCGGAAAGAGCGCAGAAAGCCGCCCGAAAGAGGGAAAAGAGCTGGCGCAGGGAAGCGACCGGAGC
>ONWI01000046.1 GCA_900321515.1 uncultured Eubacteriales bacterium
ATCGCACGGTTTATATGTGTTTCTCTACCGACATGATTCACGGAGGACATATCGCCATCATCAAGAAGGCGCAGCGTCTGGGTCGCCTCATCATCGGCGTACTCTCCGACGAAGCGGTGGCGGGATATAAGCGTTTTCCGCTGGTACCGGCGAGCGAGCGCAAGATCATGTTTGAAAATATTACCGACGTTTACAAAGTAGTGGAACAGAAAACGCTTTCCTACAAAGAAAATCTTGAGCATTACAAGCCGGATATCGTTGTTCACGGCGATGATTGGGTAAGCGGTTTCCAGAAGCCCGTGAGAGATGAGGTTGTGTCGATCCTCGCCTCTTACGGCGGAAAGCTGGTGGAATATCCCTATTCCAACGATCCGAAATACCGTGCCATGGAGAACAGAGCGAGAGCCGAACTGTCGCTCCCCGATATCCGCCGTTCGCGTCTGAAAAAGACGCTGTCGATGAAGGGTTTTGTGACAGCTATGGAAGCTCACAGCGGCATTACGGGACTGATTGTCGAGAAGACGGCAGTCTATCAGGACGGCGGCATCCATCAGTTTGACGCGATGTGGGTCAGTTCCCTCTGCGACTCCACCGCAAAGGGCAAGCCGGATATCGAACTGGTCGATATGACCAGCCGTTTCCGCACCATTGACGATATTATGGAAGTCACCACCAAGCCGATTATTTTTGACGGCGATACCGGCGGACTGACTGAACATTTTGTTTATACCGTGCGTTCGCTGGAGCGCATGGGGGTTTCGATGGTCATTATCGAAGATAAGACCGGACTCAAGAAAAACTCCCTTTTCGGTACAGAAGTAGAACAGACGCAGGACAGCATTGAGCATTTCTGCGCCAAGATCCGCGCCGGAAAAGCAGCACAGAAGACGGCAGATTTTATGATCTGTGCGCGCATTGAATCACTGATTCTCGAACGCGGCATGGACGACGCGCTGGAACGCGCCTTTGCCTTCGCGGGAGCAGGCGCGGACGCGATCATGATTCACAGCCGCCGCAAGGAACCCGACGAGATATTTGAATTCATTGAAAAATTCCGTGCCAAAGACAAGACAACCCCGATTGTGCTTGTTCCCACATCCTTCAACACGGTCTATGAGGAAGAATTCAAGGAGCGCGGCGCGAATATCATTATTTACGCCAATCAGCTTACCCGGACAGGCTTTCCCGCCATGCAGGACGCGGCGAGAACCATTCTGGAAAACCACCGTGCTAAGGAGTGCGACGACAAGTGTATGTCCATCAAGGACATCATCACTCTCATTCCTGAAGAATAAGGAGGTTGCCGCATGGTGAAGCAATCTATTCTTTCGGCGGAAAACGATTACAGAGCGCTTGACATCTGGTTGGCAGAAAATAGGATTACAAAACTGTTGCTGGTGTGCGACGGGGCGCTGAGATTTTTGTCAATCAGGAATTATTTTGCAGAGTTACCGGAACGCCTGGGCGTCGGGGTCGTAAAATTTGACGACTTTCAGCCAAATCCCTTGTACGAGTCAGTTGTCGAGGGCGTTGCGCTCTTCCATCAGGAACAATGTGAAGCCATCATCGCTGTAGGCGGAGGTTCTGCTATGGACGTTGCCAAGTGCATTAAGCTGTATAGCAATATGGACAGCAGCCGCAATTATCTGGAGCAGCCCATCGTTCCAAACGATGTAAAATTGCTGGCGATTCCCACCACAGCCGGTACGGGCAGCGAGGCAACACGCTATGCCGTCATTTATTACAATGGCGTCAAGCAGTCGGTTGCAGACGAAAGCTGTATTCCTTCCGCCGTGCTGATGGACAGCAGCGTATTGAAAACTCTTCCGCTTTACCAAAAGAAAAGCACCATGCTGGATGCGCTGTGTCATGCGTTGGAGTCATTCTGGTCGGTGAACAGTACCGATGAAAGCAAAGCGTACTCGCGGTCTGCCATTGCAATCATTTTGTCCCATATGGCCGGATATCTGGCCAATGACGACGATGCCAATGAAGCTATGCTGCGGGCTGCGAATATTGCGGGAAAGGCAATCAATATTACGCAAACTACAGCGGGACACGCCATGTGCTACAAGCTGACCAGTCTGTACGGCATCGCGCACGGACATGCCGCCGCGCTTTGTGACAGAGTGCTGTTTCCGTGGATGGTTGAAAACACTGACAAATGTATCGATCCGCGAGGCGAGGAATATCTCAAACAAACTTTCTGTGAAATCGCGCAGGCAATGGGATGTTCCACGCAGGAACAGGCGTGCGACAAATTCGGTGCAATCATGGATTCCCTGCAATTGGATATTCCTGAGGCGTCAGATGACACTTATAACGTATTGAAAACTTCCGTCAATCCGACCCGGCTGAAAAACCATCCGATCAAGCTTGATGCGGATACCATTGATATGCTTTATCATCAGATTTTATCGAAATAAAGAAGGATATTTACTATGAAAGCAGAAAAATTAGTCGAAATTATAGGCGCTGACTTTTACACAGGCGTTCCTGACAGCCAGCTGAAAGCGTTATGCAACTATCTTATGAACCGTTACGGTATTGACCCAAAACATCATATCATCGCCGCCAACGAAGGCAATTGCACAGCGTTGGCAGCGGGTTATCATCTGGCGACCGGAAAGGTCCCGGTAGTATATATGCAGAACAGCGGCGAGGGAAATATCATCAATCCTGTCGCGTCCCTTTTGAACGACAAAGTTTATGCCATTCCTGTTGTGTTTATCGTCGGCTGGCGCGGTGAACCCGGGACGCACGATGAACCGCAGCATATCTATCAGGGTGAAGTGACAGTGAAGCTGTTGGAGGACATGGATATCAAAACCTTTGTCATTCGCAAGGAAACAACAGATGACGAGGTTGCGGCTGGGATGGCAGAATTCCGCAATATTCTCGCAACAGGTAAAAATGTTGCCTTTGTTGTGGGCAAAGGAGCCCTTTCCTATGACGGTGATGTCGAATACAAAAATGACAACGTGATGGTGCGTGAGGAAATCATTCAGCATATTGTCAAAATAAGCGGTGATGACCCCATTGTCAGTACCACCGGCAAAGCCAGCCGTGAATTGTTTGAAACACGGGCGGCAAACGGGCAGAGCCACCAATACGATTTTCTGACTGTCGGCTCGATGGGCCACAGTTCCTCCATTGCGTTAGGAGTGGCGCTCAACAAGCCGCAGACAAAGGTCTGGTGTGTAGACGGCGATGGTGCGGTGTTGATGCATATGGGAGCAATGGCGGTTATAGGTGCCAATGCGCCCAAGAATCTGATTCATGTGCTCATCAACAACGGAGCACATGAAACGGTCGGCGGCATGCCGACGGTTGCTTCTCACATCGACCTTGTGGCGATTGCAAAGGCCTGCGGGTATCCATACGCTGTGAGCGTGGATAACTTTACCGATTTGGATAATGAATTGGAAATGGCAAAGAAAAGAGACGAGATGTCTATGATAGAGGTAAAGTGCTCTATAGGCGCGCGTGACAATCTCGGCAGGCCTACCACTACGGCACTTGAAAATAAGCAGAAATTTATGGCATATTTGGAAACCCTTTGATTTAATCTGGAAGAACAATGTCTGATGACGTTATATGGAGTGCAAATGAAAACACAGATCATACTCAACAATACAACCATCCTCGTGACCGGCGCAGCCGGATTCATCGGCGCTAATCTGGTATTGCGCCTGTTG
>ONWI01000001.1 GCA_900321515.1 uncultured Eubacteriales bacterium
AATTCGCCCATATAGACTTCCTGTTCGCTCATATAGCCGGTTTCCCTGTTAGTCAGCCTGGCGGTTACATAGAGGGTAGCGGAATAGGTTGCGTCGCGGAGCTTGCACTCTTCGATAGTGTACTTTGGCTCGTAATTGATGCGAAAATCGATGAATTCGAGCAGAAGATTGCCGGTATGATCCACGATCCCCGAGGAATCGTCAAAAATTTCCCTCAGTCCGCGGTCAAGAAACCACTGATAGGAATTTTTCTGCACCTCGATGAGATTGGGCATCTCCAGCACTTCGGTGATCTTTGAAAAGGACATTCTGGTATTTCTGCCGTTTTGAACTTTTGTGACATTCACCATTTTCTTAGCTTCACTCCATTCAGAATACTTCGGAAAAAAATCTCGTCAAGCTTGCCGTGGAAAAAGTTTGTGCAACCTCACTATGAGAATTTTTCGCTTTAACAAAGATTATTTTTGTTAAACATCAACTAATTTGAGGAATATTTAATAATTCGACCCTCAAAAAAGCGATTTTTGAGCAAAAAAGCCCACGGTCACTTTTCCCATTTTAAGCTATTAAATAAGTATATCACAGCCATTTTAATTTGTCAATAGCATTGAAAAATTATTTTTTTGTTCGTCATTTTGACTATTTGAGCAATTTGAACAACTGCCGCTTGCAATCGCTATTTATAATGAAAAGAAGATATAAAATAAAAGAAAAATATCAAAAAAAATTGACAAATCGACTTAATAAATGTAAAATATAAAAGTACGGTTTTAATCCTTTATCGAAGGAAGGAATTTTATTTGAAGATATTGATAGTTTCATGTGTGGATGACAATTTCGGAGACAACCTTATCAGAATATGCTTTGAGAAGCTGCTGCGCACGGTTCTCAAAAACCTCGGAGCGGATCTCACGTCGATTGAGCTTGCGAAAATGCCGCATAAGGCGATTGACAAAGATCTGATTATTTCTTCGGATATTCTTTTCTTTGCAGGCGGCGGCTTGTTCGGAATCAATTATATGAATAATTATCAGTTTGTTGAAGAGATAATCCGCATTGCAGATCAGCACAATGTCCCGGTTGTGCTCTCGTCAATAGGCGCAAATAATATGGGGGTAAACAGTGAAAACGAACACCTGCTCAGCGAACTGCTCAGGCGCAGATGCTTCAAAGCGGTTTCGGTCAGAGAAAATCCTGAGATGTTCCGCAGATATGCCGAGGGCGCAGATTATGAAATAATCCAGGTGTGCGATCCCGCTGTGTGGACCAAGTATGTGTATGACTCTCATCTCGGCAAAATAAGCCGTCCCGACAGGAGAGTTGTGGGAATCAACGTAGTTCGCGGTGGTCTGTTCGGTGATAACGATAAGCCGTGGAAGCTCGGCGACGAGATGAATTACATGGACGAAATGAGAAAGCGGCTTGAAAACAGCGGCGTCGAATATGCATTTTATACCAACGGCAGCTTTCTTGACAATAATTCGCTTCTGTATTTCGTCAGGGAATACAATGTCCCGAAAGAGCGTATAATAATCCCACAGTCCACAAGGCAGCTTGTGGAAACCATATGTGGCTTTACATCAGTAGCGGCAATAAGAATGCATTCGTCGATAATATCGTATGCGCTTGACGTTCCGTCAGTAAATCTGGTGTGGAACGATAAAGTTCGGTTTTTTTACCAGAACATAGGCTATCCGGACAGAGCGATAAGCATAGAGGATTGGAACGCAGAAAGCGTTCTGGAAAGACTTTCGGCAATAGAGAACGATCCCGCTGATACTCCCGACAGGGAGTATCAGATGTCGCTCTATGACTTCCTGTTTGACATTATGAAGGATTTCCTGGGTGTTCCTGACGGCGCGGCAGAAAAATACGACTTTGACCGCGTCAGCAGCGAGCTGATGAACGATCCCGTGTCGCTGCAGGAGGACCTGGACGAGCTTGTCATCAAGGTGCAGAAGGGGGAGAAGCATTACCTTTCCAGATTTGTCGAGATGAAAAAACAGGATAAGGAATTCAGACAGCTCAAAAAGGAATGCGCAAAAAAAGACAAGGAAATTGAACGGCTCAAAAAGGAAAACAGCAAGCTCAACAATCTGTTTGTGGTCAGGACCTACAAAAAACTCCGCTCCTTAAAGAAAAAAATATTCGGCGGCAAATAAAACGCAATGTTTCCGGATGTATTGAAAAATTGAAAAAAATTTAATTCAGGATGTGATAATTATGAAAAGAATGGCTGCGTTATTGATTGTTATGTTGATCGCGATAAGCGGCACATGCTTTACGGCGTCCGCCTCAGCCAACAAAAGATCCACCAAGAAGCCATACTATGCCGAATCCATTAAGCCGGGCAGGTATAATATCAATGTTACCTCCAACTGGGCGCTGTTCAAGATTGAAGCATGCGAGCTGTTGGTCGAGGACGGAAAAATGACGGCAGAAATGACCGTCAACACCAAAGAATACAGTAAAATGTACATGGGTACTTATCAAGAAGCAGAAAGAGCTTTCGAGCACGACTTTATCATTTATCACGAAACTTCCGATGGCAAATACGCCTTTACCGTTCCTGTCGAAGCGCTCAATAAGGAGATAGCCTGTGCCGTCTACAAAGATGAAAAGCAGTTGTGGTACGACAGGACGCTGGTATTTAAAACAGACGCCATTCCGGAATCTGCATTTATCCGCACCGGTATATTTGCCCTTTTCCAGAAGGGCACCACGACTTACATCGTGCTTGTCGTTGTCCTTTTCCTGCTTCTCGTCGGCGTGAGGGTCTTGCTGCGTCTTTATATGCACAAATTAAGAACCCGGTGATAATCTTTGTCTAAAATTTTCAAGTCATATGCAAGCCGCCCTGTTCAATAAGGACAGGGCGGCTTGCATATGGCTATTTATGATCCGGCGGATTTATACTTTCGCACGCCGAATCGCCAAAGCGCATAGCACGGCAAAAGAAACAGCAGAGCCGCAACGGGAAGAAACGCGAAAAGAATATTGTCGCTTCGTCCGGTTATGAATTGCAGCGGATAAAGCTGTACCAGTGTATATGGGATGACGAAAGTGCAGAATCTGGTCATTCTTTTGCCGTAGACGTCAATCGGATACTGACCGTATTCTCTGGCGCCATCGGTAAAAATATTGATCACTTCCAGACCTTCCATGGTAAAGAAGCACAGGGAGGCGTTTATCAGGAATATCCCGCAGAATACGGCGGTTCCGCAAATCACGGTAAGGATTACCGTGATTACTTTTATGAAATCCCAGTCTGTTCCGGAGCGGGATATTCCGTAGCCAAAAATAACAATTGCCTGTAGCATTTTGCTTAACCTTGTAGGCTCGAAATTATCTCCCAAGACCTGCAATATCTCGTTCCGCGGACGTGTCATAATTCTGTCGAACGTCCCCTGACGCACAATTCTTGAAAAACTGTCGAATCCTCTTGCCACACATTCGGCGAGCGAAAATTCCATTACCACTATAGAATAGCAGAACAGCACATCGCTGTATGTGTATCCGGCGATGGAGTGAAATCGTCTGAAAAGAAAAAAAATCCCCACAAACGCGTTGAATGATGAAAGAAACTGTCCGAGCGACGTCAATATGAATGATTTCTTATACTGCATCATGCAACGTATCTTAACTGAAATATAATGGAAGTACAGTTTTACGGCGGATGTTTTGTGTTGACAGTTCTGTTTTTCTTTATTCATATCAAATCAACCTCCCTGAACAGTGATCTTCCTTGACGCAGAACGGTAGATCAGCTTGCCGGCAGCGATAAGCGCAATTATCCAGAACATCTGCATTAGCATTGCCTTAGCCGCGGCGCCGCCGCTTATGTTGCCGCTGTAAATCCGCAGAGGTACATTCTCCATTGAGGCGAACGGAAGCAGCTCCACGATTCTCTGAACACCCGGAGGAAAGAAGGGGATAGGAATCACTATTCCCTGAAGTATTTCAGCCGTCATGGAGAAAATGATTCTCAGTCCCTGCGGGGAAACGGTAAAGAATGAAAGCATATATACAAGCATACACATGGCGGCTGTAACTGTCATTCCAAGTATCATGGCGATTATAAAAAGAATAAATGTAAAGACATCCGGCGGCAGCGTCATAGAGTACGGCTCCGGCAGAAAAAACGCTACGAGCAATATCGGAGCGCATCTCAGCAGGGCGCGCGACAGTCGGTTTGCGACGCTGCGGGCAAACCACATATTGTAAATGTCGATCGGTCTGCAAAGTTCGTAACAGATATTCCCGTCCATAATGCTGTCGAATATTTCATTTTCCATGAACCACGTCATAAAAAGCGCCAGAAAAGCCTGCTGCATCCATATGTATGACGCGAGCTGCTCAAAGCCCATCGGGAAGGAATCGGGGTCCGACGTGTTGAAGGCATAGAAGACTTTAATCTCCATAAACCCCCAGACGAACTGTGTGGCTATTCCAGCGATTGCCGCGGTGCGGTATTGCAGTCCCATGGCAAATCTCAGCTTAAAGAACGAGATGTATTTTTTCCATTTATTGTATATTGACAACAAACTCATGCCTGCCACCTCATATCTCGTAAGAGCGGTAAAGCTCCGCCACCGTGCGGTCAATGTCGCCCTTGCCCGATATTTCGCTTATATCCCCATCGAGCAGAATTTTTCCTTTGCCTATGAGTATGACTCGCTTGGTTATGGCTTCTATGTCCTGCATGTCGTGAGTGGTGAGAATGATTGTCGTCTTTCTCTCGCGGTTAAGTTTTACGATGAATTCCCTCACGGCAATCTTTGAAACGGCGTCCAGACCGATTGTAGGTTCATCGAGAAACAGAATATCCGGCGAATGCAAAAGCGACGCCGCAAGCTCGCAGCGCATTCTCTGTCCCAGGGAAAGCTGACGCGCCGGGGTGCGGAGTATTTCACCGAGATCGAGAAGTTCGGTCAGTTCGTTCTTATTCCTGCTGTAAATATCGGCAGGTATCGAATATATATCCTTCAGCAGCTCAAATGAATCTACCACGGGAACGTCCCACCAGATCTGCGAACGCTGCCCGAATACAACCCCTATTCTGGCCACATGCCCGATACGGTTCTTCCACGGAATCCGCCCGTCCACCAGACATTCGCCGCTGTCAGGGGTAAGAATGCCGCTCAGTATTTTAATGGTAGTACTTTTTCCCGCGCCGTTAGGCCCGATATAACCTACTGTCTCGCCGTCGTTTATGGAAAAGCTTATGTTGTCAAGTGCGGTGACGGTTTCGTAATCCCTCTTGAAAAAGGACTTTACAGCTTCGGAGAATCCCGCGTTGCGTTTAGTGACTCTGTACGTTTTGCGGATGTTTTTCACGACTATCATTTTGCTTACCCCCTGCGAATAATATTCTTGATTTTTTGAGCGAAAGATAATTGTAACACTCTGTAATTTTTTTGTCAAGTATTTTTATACGGATTTTTTAAATTCGCTTCCATATATTATTGAAATATAATGACAAACGTGATATCATTAATTCAGTATATTTTTTATATTTAATCCAGGAGGAATAATATGGCATCCAACTTTGAATTTATGTCGCCAAAGTGGCGTGATATTGCCGGTCTTGGAGCAAAAGCCGAGGAATGCGAACATTCCGCCCCGGTTGAATGTGCCGGCTGCCTGAGAACTATAGGTGAACGCATTGCGGACGAACTGCTTGCCGCAAACGGGCTGACTCTTCCCGACGACGCGAATCAGTCCGAAAAGATCAGATTCCTGCGCGGTCATCGGCTGATAATAGCAAGCATAGAGGATATTCTGCTGTTATTGGACGACATCTCCGACAGCTCGGAAATAACTGCCGAAGAAGCCGGGAACCGTTTGCGCATGGCGCATAAGCTGTGTCACTGGTTCGTGCTTGTGCATTGCTATGACGACGGCACTAAACAGGCATCCGAATCGGAAATCAGCGATGAGTCTGAACAATCAGGGGAAGGAACAGAAATTGATGAACCTGCGGAAGAAGCCGAGTCCCTGCCCGAAAATGAGCAACCTGCGGAAGACGCCGAATCCCTTCCCGAAAGCGAGGAACCCGCGGAAGAAGTCGAATCCCTTCCCGAAAATGAGCAACCTGCGGAAGAAGCCGAATCCCTTTCCGAAAGCGAGGAACCCGCAGAAGTAGCCGAGACCCTGCCCGAAAGCGAGGAACCCGCAGAAGTAGCCGAGACCCTGCCCGAAAACGAG
>ONWI01000023.1 GCA_900321515.1 uncultured Eubacteriales bacterium
ACGCTTTTCTAAGGCGATCGACAAAAAGACAAACGACTTCAATTCATCCATCTCCTTCGACAGCCGCATGTTCCGCGAGGACATCGAGGGCAGTATTGCCCATGCCGATATGCTCGGCACTTGCGGAATCATTGACCGTTCGGAAGCGGATAAGATTATCGGTGGATTGAAGGGCATTTTAGCCGACATCGAGAGCGGGGCTCTTTCAATCGACATGGAGGCCGAGGACATTCACACCTTCGTCGAGGGCGAACTCACTTCGCGACTTGGCAGCACGGGTAAGCGTCTGCACACTTCCCGCAGCCGCAACGATCAGGTTGCGCTCGACATCCGGCTGAACCTCCGCAAGCAGGCGGACGGAATTCTCGCCGACCTCAGGGAACTTATCGGCGTCATCTGCGACAAGGCAGAGGAAAATGCCGAAACCGTCATGTCCGGCTACACACATTTGCAGAGAGCGCAGCCCATTACATTCGGTCATCATCTGCTTGCCTACGCCGAAATGCTCCTGCGCGACATTGCGCGCATAGAGGACGCGAAGAAGCGCATGAACATAAATCCCCTCGGAAGCTGCGCCCTTGCCGGAACGACATACGCCATAGACCGCAGCCTGACTACCGAGGCTCTGGGAATGGACGATTTTTCAAGGAACAGTCTTGACGGCGTTTCCGACCGCGATTTCTGCCTGGAACTTGCTTCCGCGCTGTCAATCGTTATGGTGCATCTTTCCCGTTTTGCGGAGGAAATCATTCTCTGGTGCTCGTGGGAATTCAAATTTATCGAGCTTGACGACGCGTTTTCCACAGGTTCCTCCATCATGCCGCAGAAGAAAAATCCCGACATTGCCGAACTTGTCCGCGGAAAATCGGGCAGAGTATTCGGTGACCTGATGACATTGCTCACCGTTATGAAGGGCATTCCGCTTGCCTACAACAAGGACATGCAGGAGGACAAAGAGGCGATCTTTGACGCTTTTGACACTGTTAAGATGTGCATTACCACATTCATTCCCATGCTTGCCACAATGACCGTGCTCAAGGACAATATGCGTGCCGCTGCCGCTAAAGGGTTCATTAACGCCACCGACTGCGCGGATTACCTGGTCAAGAAGGGGCTTCCTTTCCGCGACGCATACAAGGCGACAGGCACACTTGTAGCAAAGTGCATCGAGATGGGCGAAACCCTTGAGACCCTGCCGCTTAACGAATACAAGGCTATCTGCGACACCTTCGACGAAGGCGTGTATGAAGCAATTAATCTCGACGTCTGTGTCAGCCAGCGCAAGAGCGCCGGAGGTCCTGCGAAGGAGAACACTCTCGCCAATGTCGCACGCATTCGTGAATTGATAAAATAACCGACAGAGAATTATTTCGGAAGGGCTGTCGCCCTTGTAATATAGAAAGAGGCAAATAACATGACAATCCGCAGGGCTACACAGAAAGATATTCCCGCCCTCAGTGAACTGCTCCGGCAGGTTTGCAATGTGCATCATCAGGGCAGACCCGACCTTTTCAGACCTGACGGAACTAAATACACCCCACATCAGCTTGAAAATCTGATTCAGGATGACAGCCGCCCGATATTTGTCGCCCAAACGGAGGACGGAGTAAAGGGATATGCATTTTGCATGTTCAAACAGCGCTTTGACGACACCTGCGTTACCGATATCAGGACACTCTATATAGATGACATTTGCGTTGAGGAAAACTGCCGCGGGCAGCGCATCGGTCAGCAATTGTATGAATATGTCGTGCAATTCGCAAGGGAAAGCGGCTGCTACAACGTGACTCTGAATGTGTGGTGCTGCAATCCGGGTGCTATGCAATTCTATGAGAAATGCGGACTTGTCCCGCAGAAGATAGGCATGGAACAGATTCTTTAAGGGGTTGAGATAATGGACATATTCGGAAATTTTTACAAAAAACTCGCTTCGCTGGTACTGTGCTTTTTCAGCATAATCGGTCTTGCCACAGGCGTGAGAAATCTCACAGGCAAAGAACAGAAGCGGCTGGGAATTATGAACGGCGCGGACGGTCCCAGCGCCGTGTTCATTTCGGACGACGATAATCCGGTAAAGACATTTCTCAAATTCGTCGCCACCTGGTCCACGATAATTGCCGCAATTTCAACCCTGCTTTTAGCGCTGATCAAAAAATATGTGGAGGACTGATATCAGATGAAATCGAGAAGGGAATATTTTGAATCAAGAAAAATGCTGATGATAGGCAGCCGTATATGCTATATTATTTCGGCAATGCTGTTTTTCATAGCATTGCTCTCACAGAGCGGATTTGCAACCATTGCCGTTATCATTGCTCTGCTGATGCTCGGAGGGGTGATGTGCAGCCTTTACGCCGGGCGGCAGAAGGAATATCTGTTCTGTCCCAAGTGCGGCTCCAAGAATATTGTAAAAAAAGGACTTTCAGGAGTTCCCGCGTCCATAGCTGATGAATGTCCGGACTGTCACGCAAAGCTCGACCTCGACAAGCCGGTAAACAAGGACTGATTAATTAATTATGTCGAAATTTTTGCTCAGACTCTCTCATTCCCGGGTAATTCCGGGAGGAATAGCCGCTCCTCTGGGCTTTACGGCTTCGGGAATACACAGCGGCATGCGCCGCAATAAATCCAAGCGCGATCTTGCGATGGTCCGCTGTGACGTGCGCTGCGCCGCTGCGGGGGCGTACACCCAAAATCTTGTAAAGGGCGCGTCAATTGCGGTAACGCGTGAGAATATATCCGACGGCTATGCCCAGGGAATTATCTGCAACAGCGGCAACGCAAACACCTGCAACGCCGACGGAGAGCAGAAAGCCCGGGAGATGTGCCGTATTGCGGCCGACGCTATGGGAATTGCCGCGGAGGACGTTATCGTAGCGTCAACCGGTGTTATTGGGCAGCCGCTGAACCTCGATCCTATCCGAAGCTCGGCGGCGGAGCTTGCTTCACTGCTCAGACGTGAGGGCGGCAGGGAGGCTGCCGACGCTATTCTAACTACAGACCGTTACCGTAAGGAAATATCATTTGAATATGATCTCTGCGGTACGACAGTGCGATTCGGCGCCATGGCCAAAGGATCCGGCATGGTTCACCCGAATATGGCGACGATTCTCTGTTTTATCACGACCGACACAGCCATTACCCCCGAAATGCTCCGCAAATCGCTTGCAAAAGTTGTGCCGCAGACATTCAATATGGTTTCGGTGGACGGTGATACCTCTACTAACGATACAGCTGCGGTAATGGCATCGGGGCTGGCGGGCAATCCCATAATTGACAGTGAGGGCTATGCGTTCGACCGCTTCACACACGCGCTGAAAGCCATATGCATTACAATCTGCCGCGAACTCGCCAGGGACGGAGAAGGTTCCACACGGCTGCTTACATGCTGCGTTCACGGTGCGGAGGATAATGAAAATGCCCGCGTCATCGCAAAATCCGTTATATGTTCTAGCCTGGTAAAGGCGGCAATATTCGGATCTGACGCGAACTGGGGCAGAGTTCTGTGCGCGATAGGATATTCCGGAGCTAAGTGCGACATTTCCAGTGTGGAAGTGGCGTTTGTGTCGGAGCGCGGCAGAATAATTGTCTGTCAGAACGGCGCAGGAGTGGAGTTTGACGAGCAAAGAGCGAAGGAGATATTGCTTGCCGATGAGATCATCATTGATATCAGCTGCGGAGGCGGCGACGGCAAGGCGGAGGCTTACGGATGCGATTTGACATACGACTATGTGCGGATAAGCGGAGATTACAGGGCGGAGCAACTAAGAGATATATTGAAGAAATAGAAAAACAGCAAAAGGAATAGAATATGAATAAGCGATTGACGAAATCTCAAAAATCCCAATCCGTCCTTCAAAGGCGGAGAATAATCTCCCGCTTAAAATGCCAAAGCCACGAACATTAGCTTCTTCCTACTTTTCCAATCGGATAATAAAATATGAACTCAAGGAGAGTGGCGACATGCAGAATTCCGATAAAAAACTTCTCATATTCAATATGGATGAATCCAAGATCGCACTCATCCGCACGCTCTGCGGCAATCTGAATGTGCGTCTTGTCAGAATATACAGTCCTCAGTACGGCGAGAGTGTCGGAGCGCTGGCGGGAATTCCGATATTCCGGATGACCAACGAGCCGTACAGGGGAGAGGACTTCGCGCAGGAAATGATGGTGATGTGCGGATTCAAGCCGGATGAACTTGACGGGTTCCTCAAGGCATACCGTGAGATGGGAATACCTCCTGTCTGGCTCAAGGCGACGCTCACACCGCACAATATGGCATGGAGCGCCGCGCAGCTTTACGATGAACTCGCAAAGGAACACAGGCAGCTCCACGGCTGATTATAGAAAATGTGCGCAGCGCCCCACAAGCGCGGCGTAGCCGAGCGAGACGCCCCCCCACAAAACGCGGTCTGGCGAATACCGAAATCGTAAAAATTCAAAGCAGTCCTTCCCGGGTGGAGAATTAAAATGCGAAAGCCCTGAATCTTCACTCTTTTTATATTTTTATAATCGGTTATCTGAATTATTGCAAAGGAAGTAATATTACCATGACAGAAATTGAACATACCGAAAAAACAAAGTCCGGCATCTCCACCGAAGACAGAGCAAATGTGCTGATTCAGGCGCTTCCCTACATTCAGAAATGGGCGGGTAAGACAATCGTTGTAAAGTACGGCGGCAACGCCATGCTCAATGAGGATTTGAAGCAGGCGGTCATGAGCGACATCGTTCTGCTTCAGCTGGTAGGAATTAACACTGTGCTTGTGCACGGCGGAGGCCCCGAGATCAATTCCATGCTCGATAAGATAGGCAAGGAGAGCAAGTTTATCAACGGCATGAGATATACCGACGACGAGACAATGGAAATTGTTCAGATGGTTCTGGCAGGCAAGGTCAACAAGAGCCTTGTGCAGCATCTTATGCACCACAGCGGCAAGGCGCTGGGACTTTGCGGCCTTGACGGACGCATGCTCATGGCTGAAAAGCTGATGAAGAAGGATGATCTCGGATTTGTCGGCGAGATCGTAGAGGTCAATACCGAGGTCATTCAGGACGCAATCGACAAGGGTTACACTCCCGTAGTCAGCACAATTGCCGGCGGATACGGCGGCGAGGTCTACAACATCAACGCCGACACGGCGGCTGCGGAGATTGCCGCCAAGCTCAAGGCGAGCAAGCTGATTCTCATGACGGATATTGCCGGTCTTCTTGCAGACAAGGATGACGAAAATACACTCATTCCCGTTGTGAATGTCAGCGAAGTGCCGCTGCTCAAGAAGCAGGGAATTATTTCGGGCGGAATGATTCCGAAGATCGACTGCTGCGTTGAGGCGGTTCGTCAGGGCGTAGGACGTGCGCATATTATTGACGGCAGAATCCCGCATTCGATACTCATTGAAATGTTTACCGATCAGGGTATCGGAACCATGTTCTATTAAGGTGTAATTATCTTAACTTTCGGAGTGAAATTTATGAATTCAAAGGAAATCATCGAACAATACAACAGCGCTGTGGTGTGCAGTTACGGACGGCTTGATCTTGCTCTGGAATGTGCCTCCGGCGCTCAGGGAACCGACGCCGACGGCAGATCTTACATTGACTTCGGCAGCGGCATCGGTACCAATTCCCTGGGTTATGCAGACAGCGAGTGGGCTGACGCGGTGAGTGGGCAGGCGCATAAGCTGCAGCACGTTTCTAATTACTACTACAATTCCACCGCCGCGGAGTTTGCAGCCAGGCTCACCGAAATGACCGGCACGGATAAGCTGTTCTTTGGCAACAGCGGCGCGGAAGCCAACGAGTGTGCCATCAAAATAGCCCGCAAGCGTTCGTTTGACAAATACGGAGACGCAGGCCGTACTACAATAATCACCCTTGTCAATTCATTCCACGGCAGGACGATCACTACTCTCTCCGCAACCGGACAGGAGCATTTCCATAATTATTTCTTTCCCTTCACGCCGGGATTCAAGTATGTAGAGGCAAACAATATCGAGGCTCTCCGCGAGGCGATAGATCCCACAGTATGCGCCATCATGTTTGAATTCATTCAGGGCGAAGGCGGTGTGAATGTCCTTGATCAGGCTTTTGTGGATGAGATATTTGCCCTTGCCGCGGCGCACGATCTTGCCACGATTTCTGACGAGGTACAGACGGGTGTCGGACGCACGGGAAGGCTGCTTGCGGCTGAGCATTTCGGGGTAAAACCGGACATTGTGACACTTGCCAAGGGACTGGGCGGCGGTCTGCCCATAGGCGTTTGCCTTACGAGGGGAGAATATGCAGACGTTCTCACTCCCGGCACACACGGTTCCACCTTCGGGGGCAATCCTGTGGTCTGCGCCGGCGGTCTTGTGGTGCTCAGGCGGCTTTCTGACCCTGCGTTTATGGCCGAATTGGGGAAGAAGGCGGAATATTTTAAACAATCGCTGGAAGCCCTGCCAAGGGTAAAAAGCGTCAGCGGTCTGGGACTTATGCTCGGCGCGGAGCTGGACGGCATTGCCGCCGGGGACGTGATGAAAAAGGCGCTTGACGAGGGCTTGCTTGTGCTGATGGCAAAGGCAAAGCTGCGCTGCCTGCCTCCGCTGACAATCACCTATGAGCAGATTGACGCGGGTATGGCGATTCTGAGCGGGATTTTGCGGAAGGAAGAATAGAAGATCGGAGTTGAAAGGATGAATATTTCGACTTTATGCGAAAAAATCAGTCTTCAACCCGTCATGCGCTCCCGTATGCTTGCTTTTTCGGAAAAATATGATTTTTCCTTGGCGGAACACCTGTTACAGACTTTCCGATGCTACGAAAAGATGACGGAAGCGCTGACAGAGTTGCAGATGTTGTTGGGGGACGATCCGGACGGCGTTAAAATTCTTGCGTGTATGCTGAAAGCGTCGGCCGATGCGTATGAGCTTTACCGGCAAAAGGGCGTCAGTGACAAAATCTATGTGGATACAATGAAATGTTATACCCGTTTCATTGACGAAACCTTCCGGATGACAGGCAGACTGTATTTTGACCGCTATTGGTGGACGACGCGTCAAGCCGGTTGCCACCTTTTCCGAATCGGCGAGCTGGAATATGAAATGAAGCATATTGACGGACAAATAGTGATAGGCATTCATATCCCGTCCGACGCGGATTTTTCGCCTTCCGCCGTTGATGCGTCGCTGCGGGGTGCAAGGGAATTTTTCGCGGAGCATTATCCCACGCTCTCAAATGCCGAATATCGCTGTCATTCGTGGCTGTTGGACAGCCAGTTGAAGGGAATGCTGAACGGGCATTCCAATATTCTCAGCTTTCAGAGCCGCTTTGAGATTTTTGATCAGGGCGAAATCGGAACGGATTTTTTAGAATGGCTGTTCCATACAAGATCAGAGGATGTTTCCTCGTTGCCTGAAAATACATCACTGCAGAGGAATGTGAAGCGACATCTTGCGTCGGGCGGGGTGATCAGAAACGCTTACGGTCGCTTGAAATGATAAAAACGGAGGAGTTTGGTGATGAAATACACATCGGCAATTTCGGATAAAAAACGGATGATGCTCGGTTCTGTTGCGATGTTCGGCTGGCTGGCTTCTATCGGGGGCTTGATTTTCTATATGGTAAGCGGAGCGGAGGGGCTTGGAACGGTGGTACTTTCTGTGATATTTTTGTTCAATTGCCTTTCTGTGCTTTTTGTTTTGATCGGACTGATTGAAATCATCTCTCAGAGAATCCGCAAACGGACTCGTACGATTTCAAAAGGCAACCTGATTTTCGGCTTTGGGTTCGCCGTTTTCGGCTCGCTTGCGGGATTTGTGTGCAGCGGCGCGGCGGTCCTGATTGACTTCATATGGCTTTATGAAGGCGGCGCCTGCTTTGCCGCGCAGTGCGTGATGGCAGACGCCTCGCTGGTTGGCTTTGCCTTTGGATTGCCGATTCTGCGCTCCTTCAAGCTGGAGAAGGAATAAAGAAAAATATCCTGTGAGGTGTCTGTTATGATCAATATTTCCGCGATAAGACACAGAAGCACGGTTAACATGTGCTATTCTGCCGACAAAGATACTGCGGTTGTCCGGCTTCATACCGGCAGAGATATTGAAAAGGCGTGCATTGTCTGCGACGACCCGTTCATCCACTGGCTGAAAGGACAGGAAAAATGGGACGGTGTCAGGCATCCCATGACGCTTTCCATGGAACTGGAAAATCACCTGATATGGGAATTCAGAGTAAAGCCACCCTACAAGCGTTTGCAATATTATTTTGAGGTGTACGCCGGAGAGGAAAGCCTTCTGGTCTACGACAACAAAGTCTGCGACGCAAAAAAGCCGGACAAAACATCCAAACAGTGCTTCAAGCTGCCGTGGATGAATCCCTCGGACGTGATTGCGCCGCCCGCCTGGGTGAAGGATACCGTGTGGTACCAGATCATGCCGGACCGGTTCTGTCGCGCCGGAGAGCCTGACAAAAGGTTTGTCGAGTGGGGAAAATTCGTGAAGCCGGGCAGGGGCATTCATGGGGAGTTTTACGGCGGCGACCTGAATGGCGTTGCGCAGCGGCTTCCGTATCTGCATGAATTGGGAATAAACGGCATATACTTCACCCCAATATTCCTTTCCGACAGCTATCACCGCTACAACACTTTCGATTACGATATGATCGATCCGATTCTCGGCAGCGAGGATGATATGAAGGAGCTTGTAAGGCAGGCGCATTCGCTGGGTATACGCATAATGCTCGACGGCGTTTTCAATCACTGCGGCACGGAGTTCTTCGCTTGGAAGGACGTGCTGCAAAAGGGCAGGAATTCAGAATATTACAACTGGTTCTTCATCAACAGCGACGATCTTGATCAGTCACGCTTTGACACTGCCGACGGCAGATATTTCACATTTTCCTTTGTGGGATTAATGCCCAAGCTCAATACAAACAATCCGGAAGTCATCAGATACTTCTGTGATATCTGTTCCCACTGGGTGAGGGATTGGGATATCGACGGCGTTCGCTTCGACGTGGGCGACGAGATTTCGCATACATTCCTGCGAGAGCTGAGAAGAACTCTGAAATCCATAAAGCCTGACCTGTTCCTGCTCGGCGAAATATGGTTCGACTCTATGCCGTGGCTGGAGGGTGATGAATACGATTCGGTCATGAATTATCCTGCTTACAACTGCGTGAATGACTTTGAAAGGGAGCGGGAGCTTTCTTCAGTAGATTTCATGCATTCTCTCAACGTCTGCCGCGCCATGTACCCTGAGCAGGTCACAGAGGTCCTTTTCAATTTCATCGACACTCACGACACAATTCGCATCTCGGAGGAATGCAAGGGTAACAACGACCTTCTGCTGCAAAAGCTGACAATGCTTTTCACCCTGCCAGGAACACCCTGCATATATTACGGTACAGAGATTGCCCTGAGGGGCAGGGAGAAATGGGAAAACCGGAGCTGTATGCCATGGGACGAAATCGACAGCGGCCAATACGCAGAGATTTTCGGTGAGGTCAGCTGGTTGATAAAGCTGCGCCATGAGTGCGAACCGCTCAAAGGATCTTATATCGGATTTATACATCACAGTGATTGTCCAAGAATGCTTCACTATGAAAGAAGCGCTGAGAATTCTGATAAAAAAATCGGAGTTTGCCTCAACTGCGGCAATGAGGAATTTTTATTCAAAGCCGAGGGAAACGTGCTTTTCAGCCGTCTTTATGATGGGAAGAGGATTCTTCCAAACGGAACGGTTATTTATGAAACGGTAACGGAAAAATAAAATCTTCCTGTGATACTCTGTGCCGGCCGAGATGATGTCAATAGAGATACGTCAGCAGGCTCTTAGAAAGGCGGTAAATTGTCATGCCGATATTCAGCCATAATTTTTCAGGGCTGTTTCTGAGTGGAAACAAACGCAGCGCAAAGTCCGAGCCTTTTGTTATTGATGATCTGCTTGGCAGATTCACATTGACCGACCCAAAAAAGAAAACCT
Organism: uncultured Eubacteriales bacterium; assembly: GCA_900321515.1. Taxonomy (GTDB): domain Bacteria; phylum Bacillota; class Clostridia; order Oscillospirales; family Acutalibacteraceae; genus RUG762. The sequence goes on from ONWI01000023.1 coordinate 9,966, forward strand.
CCTATTGTGGTGATATAGAATTGCTCGGCAGAAGCGTCACGGTTTTTGTGGAAACAGACGGCAAAGAGGAAAAGACAGCCTTTGCCTCTTTGAATAACCTTCGCGCCTTCGCCGCGAACGCATCCGACTGGGACGCGAGAATAAAGAAATTTGCCGCAGACCATTTTGCAAACAAAGACGGCACGATCGAAACTTGGGGCGGCTGCGATGACAGGGAGGGCGAGACTATCTCAAAAGATGAATTCATGCGCCGCATTAGTATGAATTTCATTCAGTTCTACAGCGACGGCAGCATATTCTTAGACTACAGCCTCGACAATATGTTCACCGACCACGGACTTGGTGTAAACGCCGACATTTCGGGAAAGATTGAATCATGTTTCCTGTGGGGATGAAGCACGCAGCGAGACTGAACATATCCATAGATAATAAATGATTGTAAATGTTGCAATTACGTTATTCTGGTGATATATTATGAATATAAGCATCTGAAGGGAAGTCCATTGACCTTTGATGGATTTATAAATCAAAATATCAAATAGACAGGATTGACAGCAAATGGGAAAAACAAAAATCTTCATTGACGGCAGCGAAGGCACAACCGGACTGCGCATATTCGAACGCTTCAAAGAGCGCGACGACGTGGAGCTGCTTCAGATTGACAGCGGACTGCGCAAGGATCTCGCTGAGAGAAAGCGCCTGATCAATTCCTCGGATATAACTTTTCTCTGTCTGCCCGATGCGGCGGCGAAAGAATCGGTCAGCCTTGTGGAAAACGAAAACGTCCGTATCATTGACACCTCCACCGCACACCGCACGGAAAGCGGCTGGGCTTACGGTTTTCCGGAATTGTCCCCCGCGCACAGGGAGGCAATCAAAACAGGCAAACGGATTGCCGTTCCCGGATGCCACGCGAGCGGTTTCATCGGGGTGGTCTATCCGCTGATTGCCGGCGGCATTCTGCCGAAGGATTACCCGTTTTCCGCCTTTTCGCTGACCGGCTACAGCGGAGGCGGCAAGAAGATGATTGCTGAATATGAATCCGAAAACAGACACAGCGATATCGACGCGCCGAGAGAATACGCCCTCACCCAGCAGCACAAGCACCTCAGAGAGATGGCGATTGTGACGGGGATGGAAAGGCCTCCGCTTTTTTCTCCGATTGTCGCCGATTATTACAGCGGAATGGTGGTGTCCGTGCCGCTCTATGCCGATTATTTTACGGATTTCAAGGATCCGATGATGCTGGCGGCGTTCTATGCCGGTTATTACCAGGGCGAGAAATTCATCAAGGTGGATGAGACTGGCGGCGCGGATTTATACGGTGGAATGCTGGCGGGCAATTCCCTCTCCGGCTGGGACGGAATGAAAATCTACGTCACAGGAAATGAAGAGAGAATCGTCGTTTCGGCACAGTTCGACAATCTCGGCAAAGGCGCTTCCGGAGCCGCAATCCAGTGCCTCAACATTATGCTCGGCTGCGACGAGGCAAAGGGTCTGAATGTATGACGCGGCATTTGCTCCGGACTGTGATCTTTATATTAATTTAAAAGGCGGTGCTTAAAAATGGCAAATCAGACTGTTTCGACAAATCTCAACCCAAAGATTCTGAAATTCAAGACATTGGTAGAGGAAAGCCCGAATATTGTCTTCTTCGGCGGCGCGGGCGTTTCTACCGAGAGCGGAATCCCCGATTTCCGCAGCAAGGACGGGCTTTACAACCAGAAGTACGACTATCCACCCGAGCAGATTCTCAGCCGCACGTTCTTTGACAGAATGACGGAAGAATTTTACCGATTCTATAGAGACAAGCTTAATTCGCTGAAATATGAGCCTAATATCACCCATTTCAAGCTCGCCGAATTGGAAAAACAGGGCAAGCTCACCGCGGTAGTTACCCAGAATATCGACGGTCTGCACCAGAAGGCAGGCTCTAAAAGGGTTCTGGAACTGCACGGCAGTGTGCTTCGCAATTACTGCATGAAATGCGGCAAGTTCCACAGCGCCCGCGAGGTGTTCGGCAGCAAGGGCATTCCGAGGTGCGAATGCGGAGGCGTGATCAAGCCGGACGTTGTGCTGTATGAGGAATCGCTGGATAACCGTGTGATAGAGCAGTCCATCAATGCCATCGCTCAGGCGGATATGCTGATAGTTGCGGGTACATCTCTGACGGTTTACCCGGCAAGCGGACTTATCAATTACTTCCGGGGCGAAAATCTGGTGCTGATCAACCGCGACGCGACTCCATACGACGGTAAAGCTGACCTTGTGATAAACGAAAGTCTGGGCAAGGTTTTCTCCGCGCTGTGATTTTTAATTTTCCTTTTTAAATTCATTCAACAGTCGTGAGTTTCCGTAGGATATATTCTATTTTTTCATATAATATTCAATATTTTTTCTATTATGTATGTTATAATATCATTTACGAATTAAAAATAGTTACATGGAGGTTATTCGAATGAACCATCTGCTGAAAATGCTTGATCTGACTTCAACTCAGATCAACGATATACTCAATCTTGCCGATCAGCTCAAATATGAGCAGAAACACGGCATCAGCCACCGTTTGCTTGAGGGCAAGACCCTGGGCATGATATTCCAGAAATCTTCCACCCGCACCAGAGTTTCATTTGAGGTGGGCATGTACCAGCTCGGCGGTCAGGCGCTCTTCCTTTCGTCCCACGATCTCCAGATCGGCAGAGGCGAGCCTGTGGAGGACACTGCCCGTGTGCTTTCGCGTTATCTTGACGCCATCATGATTCGCACATATGAGCAGCGCGAAGTGGAGGATCTTGCCAAGTACGGCTCGATTCCGATCATCAACGGTCTTACTGATTTTGCCCATCCCTGTCAGGTGCTCGCAGACCTCATGACAATCCGTGAGGTCAAGGGCAGACTCGACGGCTTGAAGCTCTGTTTCATCGGCGACGGCAACAACATGATGAATTCCCTCATTGTCGGCGCTCTCAAGTGCGGCATGAAGGTTGCCGTGGCTTGTCCCGAGGGCTATGAGCCTGACCGTTCGGTCATTGAATTTGCCGCGCAGGTGGGTGGCTTTGAGATGTACCGCGATCCCAGGGGCGCGGCGCGCGCTGCCGATGTTGTGATTACCGATGTGTGGGCTTCCATGGGTCAGGAAGAAGAAGCGGCTCAGCGCAGGGCGATATTTGCCGGCTTCCAGATCAACGACGAGGTTATGAAGTACGCAAAGAGCGACGCAATGGTACTGCACTGTCTGCCGGCTCACAGGGGCGAGGAAATCACCTCGGCCATGCTCGAAGCTCACGCCAACGAGATATTCGAGGAGGCGGAGAACCGTCTGCACGCTCAGAAGGCAGTTCTTGTCAAGCTGCTCGGCGAGAAGAAGTAAATCTTATTCCAATATTCAAATCCAGTATCCGGCTGTGTGTGTTTCCAGGAAAAACGCGCGCTGCCGGATTTTTATCATTTTGTCTATTTACAAATTATTCATACTTTTTTCTGTTCTGACGCGTGTTATCTGTGTAAGGAGGGATTCATTGCCATGACAACACCCGAAGAAATCATCGCCAGGTATTCCACACTGGTGATGAACATAGCACGGTCGCGCGTCAATTTTTCTGATGCTGATGACGTTTATCAGGAGGTATTTTACCGCTACATAGACAAGGAACCGCGCTTTAAGGACGAGCAGCATGCCAAGGCTTGGTTTATCCGTGTGACATGCAACATCATCAACAGCATGTACCGCAAATCGGAGCTGAAAGACCGTATCGACATGCCTGATGAAAATATGTGCGACATCATTTCAGACAAGGACTTTGCCGCCGAAGCGGAGAAAAAAGCTGATTTTGAAAACCGCATTGCCAGACTGGGCGCCAAGGAAAAGGCTGTGCTTATGCTCTATTTCGACTGTGGGTACAATGTGAGGGAAATTGCCGCGATTTACCGCGTGACGGAAAGCGTGATCAAGCGGCTTCTGATGAAGGCAAAGAGAGACTATCGTAATATCGGGGAAAAGGAGGAAGATAACAAATGAATAACGCTAATCTGACTTTATTCGACAGAAAGAATTCAAACGATACGGAAGAACATGCTGTATTTAATTTTGTAATGCGCGAAGATCCGGTGTCCGACGAGCTGAAAGCCGCCACCATCGCCGGAATGAAGCAGCGGCTCGAGGCAAAG
>ONWI01000254.1 GCA_900321515.1 uncultured Eubacteriales bacterium
ACAACTACAACAACTACTACGACTATGACTACCACAACGGAAGCCCCGACCACTACGACCCAATACACCGAACCGGAGACTTCCGCGACGCAAAAGAAAACAACGACTACCGGTATCAGGACAACCACAAAGAAGCCGACCGAAAAAAAGACAACGACTTCGACCGCTTCTGCGAGGAAAACAACCACAACCTCCAAGGCAAAAACCACTTCAAAAACCGTTTCAAAGACCACTTCCGGAAAGACGACAACGTCAACAGAGGGTTCAACTACCGCGACAACCACAAAGCAGCCGACCACAACCACGACAACGGGTTATAAGGCATACGAAGGCGGCATGAGGGGCGAAGTCGTGGGCAGGATACAGAAGCGCCTCTATGAGTTGGGCTATTATGATCAGGATATAACCGAATATTACGGACCGTTCACACGCGACGCGATAAAGTCCTTCCAGAAGGCGATCGGAGTGCTGCCCACGGGGATAGCCGACGAAGCCACGCAGAAGGCGCTGTTTGCGGACGACGCCCCGGTATATTCCGAAGAAAATTCATTGCTCAATGACGACGCGTATAAGATTGACGAATCCGAACTCGAGCAGTCCGGCGATGAAAACGGGCAGGAAGACGATGTGCCGGTGATAGTCGAATCGGTAGGCATATCATCGCTCAGCATGTCTGCCAATCCCTACAGTTTCACCCGGAGCTACGGCGAATCGGGACCGCTTCAGACAATGGGAGTATTTACCTATAAGTCGCCGACGGTGGTATTTTACCGCGACGGCGAGAGCTACGAGGTTACCGAGGAAATGATGGAAACGCTGGATAACTGCGTGTTTATGTAAAACAATACTATTAGGATAAGAAAAAAATAAAAAAACATTCAAGAAAGGTGGTGCCGCCGGTATTATGAGCGAAGGAACTATACGTCTGATCATTCTGGTATCGGTGGTTTCCGCCGTTTTGCTAATCGGCATGGTAATATTCGGCATCTGGATGTTCAATTTTGCGCTTGTGCGCAAGGAACAGATGGATTTTGACGCGGGCGACGACCTTCTGCCGCACATGGATGTAATCAGATTCCGCAGCCGCGAAGCGCAGAATAAGATTAAGAATATGAAGCATGAGGATGTCTATATCAAATCCTATGACGGTCTTCTGCTTCATGCCACGTTCGTTCAGTCGGCTTACTTCTCGCGCAAGGTGCTGATAGCCGTCCACGGCTACAACTCATTCGGAATGTTCGACATGTCGTCGGTTGTTCCGTTTTACCGCGGAATGGGCTACAACGTCATCATTGTGGACGACCGCGCCCACGGAAAGAGCGAGGGCAAATACATCGGCTTCGGCTGGCTTGACCGCCTGGACGTGATGAACTGGATCCGGTACGCCCTTGAACGCTTCGGGCAAAACTGCGAGATTCTGCTGCACGGAGTTTCGATGGGAGCGGCGACCGTTCTCATGACCTGCGGCGAATCCTGCCTTCCTGAGCAGGTCAGGGGTGTTGTGGCGGACTGTCCGTTTGCGGGGGCGTATGAGGAATTCGGATATATCATGCGGCACAATTACCGTGTTCCGGGCAGACCTCTGCTGTATTTTGCGAGCATGGTATGCAAGCTCCGCGCGGGGTATACCTTCGGACAGGCCTCCACGATCAGGGCGGTCAGGAATATCCGCATTCCTGTGCTGTTCATACATGGGGACAACGACACATTTGTCCCGCCGTATATGACCAAGCGGATGTACAGATCCTGCAAAGCAAAGCAGAAATATCTCTATATCTGTCCGGAAGCGACTCACTGTTACAGTGCGTTTCAGGATATGGACACATATGTAAGCCATCTCACCGATTTTGTTTATAACATACACCATCCTGAGAACTGACGGGCGGCAGTTATGCCCAAGCGGTTCCGGACCGGGAAAGAGGCAAAGCGCCGTTTGCGCGGGTCGAAGCGCGGCGGCGCTTCGATATTTGCTCCCGGACGCGTGAATCGCGCCAAAAGCCCGGTCGCGGGAAGAAGATTCCCTTCCGCGTCCATCCAGCCTTTATCAGCCCGCACCCCGTGCCGGGGCTGCGGCCAAAACGCGTTCCGGCGAAAAAGCGATAATGCGGGTTTTACATCTGCACAAATAATTCCGAAATAAATTCAAATCTCCGCCTTTATTTGGCTAAAATGGCGAATTGCTCCTGAAAAATGCAGGATCTCAAAAAAACACTTGCAAAATCTTCTCTGTTGTATTATATTAGAATACAGCGTTTTGTGTGAGGAATGTGTTTGGAACCTTACACTGCCGCCTTCAGTCAATTACTGATCATTAATTCCGAGGGAGAGTGTTTTTAAATGGCATCATTTAAGGATATGAGTATTCAGGAGCTTCTTGTGGAAAAGGAAAAACTTCAGAAGGAATATGACGGCTACAAGTCAGAGAATCTCAGCCTCAACATGGCAAGAGGCATTCCGGGCAAGGCTCAGCTCGAGCTTTCCATGGGTCTGCTGGATTCTGTCAACAGCTCCACCGATCTCACCGGTATCAACGGTGCGGATTACCGTAATTACGGCATTCTTGACGGCATCCCGGAGGCAAAGCAGCTCTTTGCCGATCTTTTTGACGTTACAACCGATCAGATCATCGTCGGAGGCAATTCCAGCCTTACGCTCATGTTCGATACCATTTCGTCCGCGATGGCTCACGGATTGCTGGGAAGCACACCCTGGGCAAGTCTGCCGGAAGTCAAATTCCTCTGCCCGGTGCCGGGCTATGACCGCCACTTCGGCATCACCGAGTATTTCGGCATTAAGATGATCCCCGTCGAAATGAATGAGGACGGTCCCGATATGGATTTCATCGAAAAGGTCGTTGAGAGCGATCCGTATGTCAAGGGCGTATGGTGCGTTCCGAAATACTCCAACCCCTCTGGAATTACATATTCCGACGAGGTGGTGCGCCGTTTTGCCAACCTCAAGCCCGCCGCGCAGGATTTCAGAATTTTCTGGGACAACGCCTACTGCATTCATCATCTCTTCAATGATGACGTCAAGCTCCTCGACATACTCAGGGAATGTGAGAAGGCGGGCAATCCCAATATGGTCTATATGTACTTCTCCACGTCAAAGATAACATTCCCCGGAGCCGGTCTGGCGGGCATGGCTTCCTCAAAGGAAAACATCACCGCTATCAAGAAGCGCATGTCTGTCCAGTCCATCGGACCCGACAAGATTAATCAGCTTCGCCATATGAAGTTCTTTGTCAATCTCGACGGCCTGCTCGAACAGATGAAGAAGCACGCGGAGATAATCCGTCCCAAGTTCGAGGCTGTGGAAAAGACCCTCTCCGAACAGTTCGGCGACAGCGGCATTGCCAAGTGGAGCAAGCCAAACGGCGGATACTTCGTCAGCCTCAATGTGCTCGACGGCTGCGCCAAAAAGACCGTCAAGCTCTGCAAGGAGGCGGGTGTCACCCTCACCAAGGCAGGCGCGACATATCCCTACGGCAATGACCCCAAGGACAGCAATATCCGCATCGCCCCGACTTCTCCCACAGTGGAGGAACTGACCGAGGCTATGAAGGTTCTGGCTTGCAGCGCAAAACTCGCCGCCGTCGAAAAGCTGCTCCGTCGCTGAGCGCACAATCATAACCGGGAATATCCCTTTGTAAAATTTTTGCTGTTTTTTAAAAAATTAGCTTAAAATTGTTGACATATCGGTTTAATGATTTTATAATATGTTTTGTTACGTCCGTTATCATCGGTGTGATAACG
>ONWI01000027.1 GCA_900321515.1 uncultured Eubacteriales bacterium
GCCTGCTTCGCCTGCGCCTTCAATTCCCGTTTTTCCTTGCTCATAAGGTCAGCTCCTCCATATCATATGTGATCCCCTGCTTCATGGCGCGGCAGGGGATGTTGTATTTTTCACGCATCAGCGCTTCAAACGCCGCCGTGTCCACACGGGCGGTCATAGGCGGAAAGCTGTCGTCGTAATGGTCGAGCAGCACCGCCTTCGGCTCCAGCCGTTCCGTGAGCGAAGCGGCATATTCCGCAGGGGAGCTTTTCCCCTGATAGGGCAGAATCAGCAGGTCGGCTCCCACGGGGTATTCCGTGCCCGAATCCAGCCCCATACTGCCCATGATCTGCAATCTCCTGCCCCGGCATTCCAGTTCATAAAAGAGTATCTCGCCGTTTTCGGGATATTCCCTGTTGCGGCGCAGAAGCCGCAGTCCGTGGCGAAAATTCCCGAATTTAAGGTAGCGCAGCGCCGTGCGCAGCACCAGCGGAACGTCAAATACGCAGTGCCGCCCCTGATACGCGCGCACCGCGATATTCCCTGCCTCATGATAACTTCCCGGCGCGATAATGTCAAGCTTATTTTCGCGGAATCCGCGTTTTTTCAGTGTCCCGCACGGGGTCGCCGTGGCATGGATCACCGCGGCGGAGTCGGAATAGATTGCCGGTATCTGTATAATATGATCGAAGTGTCCGTGGGTAACGAACACTTCCGAAGCGCCTGTCAGTTCACATGCGCGGTCCGGGCTGAACCATTCGGGGTGCCGGCTGCCCCTGGGTATTCCGAGAAACGGGTCGAAAGCGATGACGGTATCTCCGTCGGACACCAGAAGCGCCGCCGTCCCGTACCATTTCAGCTTCATTTTCCTGCCTCCGACTCTTTTTGCTCTTCCTCCTGTTCCAACTGCCGGAAAGCGACCTTGCCGACAAGCGTCCTGGGCAGTTCCCGGCGGAATTCGATTTCGCGCGGAAGCGCGTATTTCGCGACGTGCAGCCGGAGCTGCTCCATAATCTTTTCCTTCAGCTCCTCCGAAGGCTCCACTCCGTCAGCCGGCACAATGAAAGCCTTGACCCGCTGCATCCTGCGGGGGTCTTTCACTCCGATCACGCAGCTGTAGGAGACCTCCGGACAACTGTCAATGATGTTTTCAAGCTGCGAAGGATAGACGTTGTAGCCGTTTGTGATGATCATCCGCTTGAGCCTCTGGCGGAAGTAGACGTATCCGTCCTCGTCCATCACGCCCAGATCGCCGGTGTAGAGCCATGTGTCCCCATCGGGCAGCACGCGCATAGTCTTTGCGGTCTCCTCGGGCAGCCTGAGATATCCCAGCATCAGCGTCGGGCCTTTGAGAATAATCTCTCCCTCCTCGCCGGGAAGGAGCTGTTCGTCCGTACCGGGCTTTACGATGCAGTAGACCGTATCCGGGAAGGGAATGCCTATGCTGCCCTCGCGGTAATCGTCCTTGGGGGTGAGACAGCTCGCGGTGACGCATTCCGTGAGTCCGTAGCCCTCGCGCACCTGGATGTGCGCGTTGTGGGCTTTGAGGAACGCGTCGATCTTCTTTTTCAGTTCGACCGACAGGCTGTCTCCGCCGCAGAACATTCCCATCAGGAAGTCCATGTCCAGCCCGTCGAGCTGCGGCATATGCAGCAGCGCCTCGAATATGGTCGGCACGCCGGCAATGAAATTCGGACGCTTGCGGCGCAGCATGTCGGCATAGCTCTTGTTGTTGAAGGTCGGCATCAGAATACAGCACGCGCCGTGAATCAGCACGGTATGTATATTGATTCCCAAACCGAAGCCGTGGAAAAGCGGCATACAGCTCAGCACCTTGAATCCCTTGCAGAATTCCTCGCCGATGGCTTCCCGCGCCTGGAGCGCGCAGGCGTTGAAATTGAGGTCGGACAAGCATATTCCCTTTGGCTTGCCGCTGGTGCCGCCGCTGTAGAGGATAACCGCCGTGCGTCCGGGATCAAAGCCCGCTTCGGTCAGTTGGATGTCCTTATTGTCGCCGCGCTTTAAAAATTCGGTCCAGAGAAGATGCGGCTTGCGGGGGAATTTCAGATACTCCCTGCCCTTTTTGAGCAGGTAGAGGGGCTTGAGTCTGAACGGCAGTTCTTCCTGCATACGGCAGGTCAGGATTGTCACGGGGTGATCGGCGCCCTCCAGCGCCGCCTCCACCTTTTCATAGAAAAGATCGGCGGTGAGAATCATCCTGCTCCCGGAAATGTTGAGATATCCCGTGATTTCGGTCTGGGCGGACAGCGGATGGACCATGTTGGCAACCGCGCCAATCATGCTCAGGGCGTAGAAGCAGTCGAGCGCCTGCGGGATATTGGGCAGGCAGATGGTCACGGCGTCGCCCATGCGGATTCCCGACGCGTAAAACGCCCGCGCGGCGCGTTCTATCCGTCTGAGAAACGCGCGGTAGCTCGTTTTTTTGTCATAAAACTCATACGCCGGCTCGTCCGCGAACTGTTCGGCACATTTTTTCACAAGCTGAAACATGGTCGCTTCGGGATATTCGAGATGATCTCTTTGCCTGTAATGCTGATTTTCTTCCAATTGAATCGCTTCCGTTTGTTTATTTTGTATATATAATAACATGTTTGTGCATAATATGCAAGTATTATGATATTCTTTTTTTTAATCAAGTAACTTCATATAACAATATCATAATAATCTCAATTTTATATATTAAAAAAATGTAAATATCGTTGCAATTTTTATAGGGGTATGCTATAATTAAAACAATTGTATTTTGGCATATGCAAGATTATCCGGTGTATTATTCGTCATTTTTGATAAATTAAATGAAAGGCAGGCGATGGCGGATGGAAAAATTTCAACACGCGGTGGATAAATCTGCCATCCCGACCGTTGATATTATGGGGGTTAAAATAGCCGATATCAATCTGCCCTGGCTGATGCGCTTTACCGAGGACAACATCAACGTTCTCGGCGGCGATTACATCTGTGTCGCAAACGTACATACCACCGTGAAATCATCCGAAGACGACGAATACCGCGCGATTCAGAACGACAGTGTTCTGACCATTCCCGACGGCGGGCCGCTTTCAAGCGTCGGGCGCAAAAGGGGCGCCCTTCAGATATCCCGCACCACCGGACCGGATTATATGAACGAAGTATTCTCCATCTCGGCGGAAAAGGGCTACCGTCATTATTTCTACGGGAGCAAGCCCGAAACCATTGATAAAATCATAGCAAATCTACAAAACGATTATCCCGGCATCAATGTCGTAGGTCATTACGCGCCGCCGTTCCGTCCGGTGACCGAAGAAGAGGATATTGAAATAATCAACGCCATCAACAGTGCCAGACCGGACTTCGTGTGGGTGGGTCTCGGCGCTCCCAAGCAGGAGCAGTGGATGGCTGCCCACCAGGGACGGATCACAGGACTTATGATAGGCGTTGGCGCGGGCTTCGATTACTTCGCGGGCAATATCAGCAGAGCCCCGAAGTTCATGCAGAATCACAATCTCGAATGGCTTTACCGCCTCCTTCAGGATCCGAAAAGACTTTTCATGCGCTATCTTGTAACCAATTCCAAATTCATCTGGCACGCTGTTATCAGAGGAAAGTGACACAATGGAGCCCACATCTAATCCAACCAGACAGAATGTATTGATAGTTCACAATTATTACCAGATACCCGGCGGAGAGGATACCGTTGTAAAAAACGAAAAAAAACTGCTTGAGGACAACGGTCATAAAGTAATTCTCTATACGAGAGACAACAGCGAAATAAAAAAGATGAATCTTTTCGGAAAGCTGCTTCTTCCTATAATATCGGTATACAACCCCCGCACGTCAAGGGAAATAAAAAGAATAATCCGGGAGCATCAGATAGACATAGTTCATGTCCACAACACCATCAATCTTATCTCGCCTTCAGTATATTACGCCGCGTTGAGCTGCGGTGTGCCGGTCGTCAAGACAGTGCACAATTTCCGCCTGATCTGCCCCGCGGGTCTGCTCTACCGCGAAGGGCATGTGTGTGAGGAATGTGTCCGTAAAGGTCTGCGCTGCGCGGTCAGGCACGGCTGCTACCGCAATTCAAGGGCGCAGACGCTTATTCTGGCCGCCAATCTCCTGCTGCACAGAGCCACCGGCATTTATGGCAGACTCCATTACATCTGTCTCACCGACTTCAACCGGGACAAATTACTGACGATCAACAACAGGAGAAAGATCATAGATCCTCTCAGGGTTTTTGTCAAGCCGAATTTCACATTTTTTGACGGCGGGGCAGTCTCCCGCGCCGGATCTGACGGCGAAGGCAGCAATCAAGAGGTGGCAACATGAGCTTTATTTACGTCGGCAGACTTGAGGAGCCAAAAGGTGTAAAGACGCTCTTTGAAGCGTGGAAACTCATGGGTCGGAACGCTCCCGGACTTTTTGTCTGCGGCGTCGGCCCTTTGGAAAACTGGTGCGCACAGCACGCGGGCGGAATGAATATCAATATAATGGGGTATGTGGATTCCGGCAAGCTCCTGCGCCTTATGGCGCAGAGCCGGGCACTGATACTCCCCACTCTTTTATATGAGGGATTTCCCATGACTATCACGGAGGCGTTTTCGGTCGGGACTCCGGTTATCTGCTCGGACACAGGCAACTCCGGCAGTCTGATAACGGAAGGCGTCACCGGCTGGAAATTTCAGCCCGGCAGCGCCGCCGGATTGGCAGACGCAGTACAAAAATGCCTGAATTCCGGCGATCTCAGCGACGCCGTCATACGGGAATACCAAGAAAAATATACTCCTGAGGCAAATTACCGCCGCCTTATGAATATATACACGGAGGTACAAAATGCGAATCGGTCTTTTGGTAATGAGCGTAGGAAGCTACGGAAATAAGGGGTTTTACAATTTACAGGAGGTAGGTCTGGGTAAGGCCTTGTGCGAAAAAGGATACACCGTTGACATATATAAGTGCGTTCATAAAAAAGGCCCCGACAAAACAGAGTCTATAGCTCCCAACCTGACCCTTCATTTTATCAATGTAAACACCATCAACAACAATTCTATTTTCCGGTGCGAAAAACTACTTGACAAAGAGCTCGATGTACTCGTATGCTTCTCCGATATACAGTTCTGGACCACAAGGGTCTGGAAATGGGCAGAAAAAAGCAATGTCATATTCATCCCCTATGTAGGCATCATCCGCAGTACGAGTCCTTCATTCATCAAACGTAAAACCGTAAACCTTCTTTCCGCGGAGGTTTTCAATACCTACAGAAAAACCGGCGTCTTTGTGAAAAACAGAACCGTCGGAAAAGAACTCAGAAACAAAGGCATCAAGGACGTTTGCGTGGTTCCGGTGGGTCTTGATTTCGATATCATGCACAGGGATTACAACGTCCCCGATCAGAAGCTCAGACAGGACCTCGGTCTTGAGCCGGGACTCAAATATCTGCTGATGGTCGGCAGAATCGAAAACGACCGCGATCCCCTTGACGTCGTGCCGGTGCTCGACGAACTCTACAGAAAAGACCACGATTTCAGGCTTATCGTCATAGGCAACGGCTCGCTCAGGGACGCGCTCTTTTCCTCCCTCGCCAAAAAGGGACTTTCCGGCATAGTCAGGCACATCCCGCGGGTTTCCAATTCGGATATGTGGATGTACTACCGCGCGTCCTACGCGCTCGTCAGTTTCTCAAGGACCGAGATATTCGGCATGTCGATACTCGAGGCAATGTATTATGAACTTCCCGTGTTCGTCATGCACGCTCCCGGCCCCGACGATATCATCACCGACCGCGAGACCGGCAGACTCTTTTATTCGCTGGAGGACATGTCGGCGGCGCTCATGAATAAAATCTCCGACCAAATGGGCAAAAACGCCCATCGGCAGATCACGGAGCATTTTTCGTGGAACAGCATGGTTGACGCCATCAGTGAAAAAATCGGTAAAATCCGCTCCGACCCGTCAGCCGGCGCGAATTGATCTTTATTATTAAAGGAAAGTGAAAGCAATGTCGCTTTACGAAAAGCTCGTAAACCGCACGGAATGTCTGTCGCTTGTCGGTCTGGGCTATGTGGGACTTCCTATCGCCGTGGCGTTTGCAAAAAAGGGAATACGCGTCATCGGATTTGACGTGAACAGTGAAAAAATCGAACTTTACAAATCAGGCATAGATCATACCATGGAAGTCGGCAATGAGGCATTGTCGCACACTGACATAGAATTTTCGTCGGACGAACGCGACCTGCGCAGGGCGTTATTCCATATAGTCGCCGTGCCGACTCCCGTAAACGCCGATCACACACCCGATCTCACCCCCGTCATAGGGGCGTCCGAGACCGTCGGGCGCAATCTGCAGCCCGGTTCCATCGTGGTTTATGAATCCACGGTCTATCCCGGCTGCACAGAGGACGTGTGCATTCCCATCCTCGAGCGCGAATCGGGCCTCAGATGCGGGGTTGACTTCAAGGTGGGCTACAGCCCCGAACGCATCAATCCCGGCGACAAAATCCACAGACTCGAGAATATTCGCAAGATAGTCTCCGGGATGGACGACGAATCACTTGCCGAAATCAAATCGGTTTACGATACAGTGATAGAGGTCGGTACCCATCCCGTTTCAAATATACGCACGGCGGAAGCCGTGAAGGTGGTCGAAAACAGCCAGCGCGACATCAACATCGCGTTCATGAACGAACTTGCCATGGTCTTCGACCGCATGGACATCGACACCAACGAAGTCGTGGACGGCATGAACACCAAATGGAACGCCCTCGGATTCCGTCCGGGACTTGTGGGAGGACACTGCATCGGCGTGGACCCCTATTACTTCACCTACGAGGCGGAAAAACTCGGCTATCACAGCCAGATCATACTCAACGGGCGCATAGTGAACGACAGCATGGGCGCGTATGTCGCCGACGCCGCCGTGAAAAAAATGATAATAACAGGCCTCGCTCCCAAAAAGAGCAAGGTGGTTATATTGGGGCTGACCTTCAAGGAGAACTGTCCCGACACCCGCAACAGCAAGGTGATCGACATCATCCGGCGGCTGAACGAATACGGCATTGAACCCTTCGTCGTGGATCCGTGGGCGCTGGAGCAGGAAGCCATGCACGAATACGGCGTTACGCTCACCCCGCTGGAGGATATCTCCGACGCGGACTGCGTGATAGTTGCTGTTGCCCACAGAGAATTCCGTCAGATATCCCTCAGCGACCTGAAAAAGCTGTTCAAGAATGTTCCCGACAGCGAAAAGGTGCTCATCGACGTGAAGGGAATCTACAACGTCAAGGAGCTTAAAGCCTCCGGCATCAACTGGTGGAGACTTTGAAAAAAGGAGATTCTCTGATGTATATCCACGTTATATTTACATGCCACAACCGCGCCGAAAAAACAAAAAACTGCGTTTTGAGTCTCATTGAGGGCAATCCCTCCGTCGATCTGCACTTCATCGCGGTCAACGACGGCAGCACCGACGAAACCGGGCGCTGTCTCAGCGAAATCGACGGGACATACCATTGCGTCACCGAACTGAAGGGCGACGGCACCCTCTATTATTCCAAGGGCATGCACAAGGGCATGCAGTGGCTCAACGCTTCGCAGGACAAATCGGATTACGTTTTGCTGATCAACGACGACGTCGAATTCGCCCCGCACGCCGTGGAAAAACTCATTGACGAAAGCATACGTAAAAACAACGCCGTTATCGTCGGTGCAACGCATGACGACGACGGCAATTTCACCTATGGCGGCGTCAGATACAAAAAGGGCACAATAGATTATTCAATGATGTCCTGCGGGCAGAGCGACGAGCTTTGCAACACATTCAACGCCAACTGCGTGCTTATCCCGTGGTGCTGCTACGCGTCGGTGGAGCCGATGGACAACCGCTACGCCCATGCCGCGGGCGATTTCGACTACGGATTCTCGCTCAGCAGGGCGGGCGCGCCGATCTATACTTCCAGCTTTTATGTCGGCAGATGCAACCGCAATTCCACCCAAGGCACATGGAGCGACAAATCCCTCCCCCGGCTGGAACGGCTGAGGAAAAAGGAAAGCCCCAAGGGGCTCCCGCTCGGTTCATGGCTGCATTTTCTGCATAAGAACTTCGGCATGAAGCAGGTTATTCTGCACGGCTTCACCCCTTATGTCAAAATACTTCTCGGACTATGATTCACGAAATGACGGTGAAATAATGTCAGTTTTTAAATCTCTCAGAAACATCCCCGCCAGAATAGCCAACAGAATGGCTTTTATCAGATTCAGACCGGACCGCGCGGATTATCCGGTAATCAACGGCAGGCTGATGCTTTTTTCCGGCAAGAATGCAAAAATCAGCTTCGGCAGCCATGTAAAAATCAACTCCGGCATTCGCTTTAATCCCATTGGCGGCGACAGCCTCGCCATAATCTACGCAATGCCGGGCGCGACCATCTCAATAGGCAGTAATTGCGGCATTTCCAATTCAGCCATTGTCGCCAGACAATCGGTGGTGATCGAGGACGACGTCCTCATCGGCGGAGGCTGCAAGATATACGACAATGATTTTCACAGCATCCGCTTTGAGGAACGTTCGCAGAAACCCGATCCGGGCATTGTGTCAAAGCCCGTCGTGATCCGTCAGGGGGCGTTTATCGGCGCTCATTCAATCATACTCAAGGGCGTGACCGTCGGCAGACACAGCGTCATCGGCGCGGGGTCGGTGGTTGTGTGCGATGTGCCGGACAATGAAGTCTGGGCGGGAAACCCCGCCGTTTTCGTCAAAAAAGCCGACTGATACAAACGCGGCGCCGCGACTTTTTATCTGACCGCAACGGAGGAATACATTCATGCAAATACAAAACAAAACAGGCAAGATAGCGCTTATCACCGGAATTACGGGACAGGACGGCTCCTATCTCGCGGAGTTTCTGCTTGAAAAGGGCTACGAGGTGCACGGCATAACCCGCCGCGCATCCATCGCCAACACCCGCCGCATCGAGCCTATTCTCGACAGGATTAAGCTGCACGACGGCGATCTGACCGATTCCACCTCCCTGATAAGAATCATCAGGGAATCACAGCCTGATGAAATATACAATCTCGCCGCGCAGAGCCATGTGCAGGTGAGCTTCGACGTGCCGGAATATTCGGGCGACGTGGACGCAATCGGCGTGCTGAGAATCCTCGAGGCAGTCAGGATGCTCGGAATGGAAAAGACCTGCAAAATCTATCAGGCATCCACCTCGGAGCTTTACGGCAAGGTCGAGGAAATCCCCCAGAAGGAAACCACCCCGTTTCACCCCTACAGTCCCTACGCCATCGCCAAGCAGTACGGCTTCTGGATGGTGAAGGAATACCGCGAGGCATACGGCATGTTCGCGGTCAACGGGATCCTCTTCAATCACGAATCGGAGCGCCGCGGAGAGACATTCGTCACCCGCAAGATCACTCTTGCCGCCGGACGCATCGCCGAAGGGCTCCAGGATCATCTGGAACTCGGCAACATGGACTCCCTGCGCGACTGGGGCTATGCAAGGGATTATGTGGAATGCATGTGGCTCATCATGCAGCAGGAGCAGCCCGATGACTTCGTCATCGCCACCGGCGTGCAGCACACGGTGCGCGATTTTACCGAGAAGGCGTTTGCCGCCAACGGCATAACCATCCGCTGGGAAGGCAGCGGTCTTGACGAAAAGGGCTACGACGCTTCCACCGGCAAAATGCTGGTCTGCGTCAATCCCGCGTGGTTCCGCCCGACCGATGTGGACAACCTCCTCGGCGACCCGACCAAGGCAAAAACCGTCCTCGGCTGGAATCCCCAGAGCACAAGCTACGAACAGCTTATCACGATCATGGCGGAACATGACAGAATGCTCGCCAAGCGCGAGAAAGCCATGAAGGGAGCAATTTAACATATTATGATGGAAAAAGACGCTAAGATATACGTCGCGGGACACCGCGGAATGGTCGGCTCCGCCATAGTAAGAGAGCTTAAGAGGCAGGGCTATGACAATATCGTCACCCGCACGCACAGCGAACTTGACCTCACCCGCCAGGACGCCGTGGAGAAATTCTTTGCCGAAGAGAAGCCCGAATATGTCTTCCTCGCGGCGGCAAAGGTCGGCGGCATTTTGGGCAACGCCACCGCCAAGGCGGACTTCATGTACGACAACATGATACTCGAGATGAACGTCATTCACAGCGCGTGGCAGAACGGCTGCAAGAAGCTCGAATTCCTCGGATCGTCCTGCATTTACCCGCGCATGGCGCCCCAGCCGATGAAGGAAGACTGCCTGCTGACAAGCGCTCTGGAACAGACCAACGAGGCATACGCCCTCGCCAAGATCAGCGGCCTCAAATACTGCGAATATCTCAACACCCAGTACGGCACCGACTACATCAGCGTCATGCCGACAAACCTCTACGGTCCCAACGACAATTACCACCCCACGCATTCCCATGTGCTTCCCGCGCTGATACGCCGTTTCCACGAGGCAAAGGTGTCAGGCGCGCCCTCCGTGACCTGCTGGGGCGACGGCAGTCCGCTGCGGGAATTCCTGTATGTGGACGACCTGGCGAATCTCTGCGTTTTCCTGATGAATCACTACAGCGGCAACGAGACGGTCAACGCCGGCACGGGAAAAGAACTCACCATCCGGGAGCTTACCGAGCTTGTGGCAAAAACGGTGGGATACACCGGACGCATCGAATGGGACACAAGCAAGCCCAACGGCACCCCACGGAAGCTGCTTGACGTGAGCAAGGCGACAGGTCTCGGCTGGACATACAAAACTGAGCTTGAAGACGGCATCCGGCTGTCTTATGAGGATTTCCTGAATAATCCCATGCGGGCGGAAAGGTGAAAAATACGATATGCACATTATACTGTTGTCCGGCGGCTCAGGCAAAAGGCTCTGGCCGCTTTCAAACGATACCCGTTCAAAGCAGTTTATAAAAATATTCAGAAGGCCGGAGGGCAGTCCCCCTCTCGGCAAGGACGAGGATACCGGCTATGAATCCATGGTGCAGAGGGTTTACCGCCAGATCAGGAGCGTTGACCCCGACGCGACAGTCATGATCGCCACCGCCAAGTCGCAGGTTTCTTCGATTCACAATCAGCTCGGCGACGGGGTTTCGGTCTCGGTGGAGCCGTGCCGCCGCGATACCTTCCCGGCGATTGCCATTGCGACGGCATATCTTCACGACGTCATCAAGGTTCCCGCGGACGAAGCGGTGGTGGTCTGTCCTGTGGACCCCTATGTGGAGGACAGCTACTTTCAGTGTCTCCAGGAAATGTGCCGCAAGGCGGAAAAGCAGGACGGACTCGTGCTTATGGGCATTCAGCCGACCTATCCCAGCGAGAAGTACGGCTATATCCTCGCCCGCGAAGACAGCGAGGGGCATTCGTTCTTTGAATTCAAGGAAAAGCCCGACGCGGAAACCGCCAAAAAATACATCGAGGAAGGCTGCCTCTGGAACGGCGGCGTATTTGCCTACAAGCTGTCCTATGTGCTGGAAAAGAGCAGGGAGCTGATGGGCACAAACAGCTATTATCAGCTTTACGGCAATTACAGCAAGCTGAAGAAAATCAGCTTTGACTACGCCGTTGTGGAAAACGAAAAGAAGCTGAGCATAGTCAAATATAACGGCGAATGGAAGGACCTCGGCACATGGAATACCCTCACCGAGGCAATGGAGGGCAGCTACGTCGGCGACGTGCGGATGAACGACAAATGCGAAAACGTCCACGCCATCAATGAAATGAGCGTGCCGATGCTGGTCATGGGCTGTAAGAACATCGTAGTATCGGCTTCACCCGAGGGAATACTTGTATCCGACATGGATCAGAGCAGCTACATCAAGCCCTATGTAGACGACATCAAACAGCAGATCAGGTTCGCCGAAAAGTCCTGGGGACGCTATCTCGTGCTTGACGTGGAGAAAAAGAGCATGACCGTTAAGGTGATCCTCAACCCGGGTCATAAAATGAATTATCACAGCCACGAGAGAAGAGACGAAATCTGGACGGTGATCTCCGGCTCCGGCCACACCATTGTGGACGGTATGGAGCAGCCTGTCAAGCCCGGCGACGTAGTGACCATGGCGGCGGGATGCAAACACACGGTCATCGCCGGAGACAAGGGGCTTCAGATGATCGAGGTCCAGCTCGGCTCTGACATCAGCGTATCAGACAAAAAGAAATATGAATTCCCCTACAAATAAATCATATTTCGTAACAGAGGAACAATCGCTTATGAATATACCATTTATGCTGACACCCGCCGCCAAGAGCTATCTGTGGGGCGGGTGTCGCCTGAATGACGACTTCGGAAAACACATAGACATGGACCCCCTCGCCGAAACATGGGAGTGCAGCACCCACCCCTGCGGACAAAGCACCGTCGCCGGAGGGGAATTCCAGGGGATGCTGCTGGGAGACGTGCTTGACATGCACCCGGAATATCTCGGTTCGCACCCGCTGGACATCACCAACGGCAAATCGGAGCTTCCCATACTGATAAAGCTCATAGACGCGCGGCACGACCTTTCGGTACAGGTGCATCCCGACGACGAATACGCCCTGAAACACGAGAATTCTCTCGGAAAGACGGAAATGTGGTACGTCCTGGACGCCAAGCGGGGGGCAAGCCTGGTTTACGGCTTCAATCAGGACATGGACGAACAGCGCGTCAGGGACGCGCTCGCGGACGAGACCATCGGCAATTACCTCAATTGCGTGCCGGTGCATAAAAACGACCTTTTCTATATCGAAGCGGGAACCATACACGCCATCGGCGCCGGCGCGCTGATCGCCGAGATTCAGGAGAGCAGCGACATCACATACAGACTTTATGATTACGACAGAGTTGACAGCAACGGCAAAAAGCGCCCTCTGCATATCGACCGCGCGATGGACGTGATGAATCTCAGTTCATCGGACACACCGCGGCAGCCCATGCGCGTGCTGAAATACAGAAACGGAGCCGCAAGCGAACTGCTGATCCGGTGCAAATATTTCCAGGTGGAAAGACTTTTGCTCAATACGGAGATAAACCGTTCGCTCATGGACTTTCAGACCGGCAGCAACAGCTTCCACACGCTTCTGTGCGTAGACGGCTGCGGAGTACTCTTTGGAAGCGGCGTCACTCTGCCGTTTTTTAAGGGAGACTGCATATTTGTGCCGGCGGAAAGCATTCCGATGAAGCTGCACGGCAAGGCTCAGATACTCAACGTAAGCTGCTGAACACTATACTCCGGAAGGTGATGGAATGTCGAGAGATACAAGATTCAAGATAGAGCAATTGGCATATCTGCTGCTGCTCACGCAATATGTCAGAACATTCAATCTGACGGGACCCGTCAAATACCTTGTCCCGCTGGTGCTCTCGCTGATATTCCTGCTGTTTGGCAAGGAAAGAATCAGACTCAGCAACGCCGGCATTCTGGTGCCCGGAGCGGTCTATATTGTTCTCGGGCTCGTGAGCTGCGCCGCTTCGGAATACTGGGGACATTTCACGGTAAAAACCGCCGGACTGATATTTATTCCGTCGTTTTGCGCCCTTATTCTTTACGAAAGGGTTTTTGACCGGGATATTGATATCTGCAAAACGCTGTTTCTGGCGTTCGCGCTGTATAATTCCGCCTTTTTTTCACTTTACCCGTTTTCGGTGATAATAGAGGCGAACCGCGCCCTGCCGTACGGTCTTTTCATAATATACTTCCTCATCAACGAGGACTGGGATTACTGCGCGCTCGCGTTTTTTTTCTGCTTCATCTCACACAAGAGAATCACTCTGCTGGGCGTCGGCGGTGTGCTTTTCTTCATTCTGGCAGTGACGCTGCTTAATAAATTCTGCCGGACCGACAAAAAGAAAATCTATACAGTAACGGCTGCGGTCTCGGTCGCCGCGGCTTATCTGATTGCATATCTGATTCACAGCGGCAAGCTCATTGAGCTGCTCGACTCGGTCAACGTGTACGCAATGGGACGCGCCGTCATATGGAAGGTGTTCCGGGATTTCGCCGATTTTAACATCGGATTCACGGGGCGCGGACTTGGATATGTCATGTCCAGGCTGGACGAACTGAGGGTCTTTATGAGAGAAGGCGCATGGTTCGGCAATCTCCATTCGGATTTTTATGTGGGATATATCGAGCTGGGATTCATCGGATTCGGGGTGTGGATCGCCTCCTATTTCCCATCCTACTACAGCCTCACCCAAAATCCGGACCGGGACAGCCGCGCGGAGATATTCACCTTAGCGGCGATCATATACACCTTCATCCTGTTCCTGACGGATAACCCGCTGATCTACATAGAGTACTGGTTCCCGATGAACCTGATGCTGCTGAGTATGGCAAACAGGCATTCCGGCGAGCGCGAACGGTATCTTTACAATCAATACCGCGCAGCCAACGAAACCATATAATCACGGAGGTACATTCATGCTGAATTTTACTGTGGGACCTGTGATGTGCAGCGAAGAGGTCTGCGCTGTGGGAGGAGAACAGATTCCCTATTTCCGCACGCCTGAATTTTCGGAGCTGATGAAGGAAAACGAACGGCTTTTCCTGAAATACGCCCATGCTCCGGAGGGTTCCAGGGCGGCGTTCATGACAAATTCCTCCACCGGCTCCATGGAAGCCGCGGTCATGAACTGCTTCACCGAAGCCGACAAGGTGCTGGTCATCGACGGCGGCAGCTTCGGCCACCGGTTCGCCGAATTGTGCCGGATCCACGGGGTTCCCTACGAGACGCTGCCGCTCAGATGCGGGCAGGCGCTTTCGGAGGAACGTCTGTATGAATACGACGGCAGGGGCTTCACAGGACTCCTTGTCAATATCGACGAAACCTCCACCGGCGTGCTTTACGACGCGGAGATGATCGGCGGATTCTGCCGTCAAAACAGGCTTTTCTATGTGTGCGACTGCGTGTCGTCCTTCCTCGCCGACCGTTTTGACATGGCTCACTGCGGGGCGGACGTGATGATCACCGGTTCCCAGAAGGCGCTCGCCTGTCCGCCGGGCATATCAGTCATCATTCTCGCGCCGTCGGCGGTCGAACGGGTGACCTCGCGCACGGTGAAGTCGATGTACTTCAACCTCGCCGACGTTCTCAGGAACATGGAGCGGGGACAGACTCCCTTCACGCCCGCCGTGGGGATACTCAGGCAGATCAACGCCCGGCTCAGGGAAATCGAGGCTGCCGGAGGCGCGGAGGCGGAGATTGCCCGTGTCGCCGCGCAAGCGAGGGATTTCAGGGAAAAGATAAAGGACCTGCCGTTTGAATTGGTGGCTGAATCGCCCGCCAACGGCGTGACCTCCCTGCATCCGCTGAACGCCGACGCGTATGAAATCTTCACCTACCTCAAGGACAACTGCGGCATCTGGGTATGTCCCAACGGCGGCGATATGAAAAGCCGCGTATTCAGAGTGGGACACATAGGACATCTGACCCACGAGGACAACACCGTTCTTGTGGAAGCTCTGGAGGATATGCAGGAAAAGGGATTGCTGTAGAACGCAGCGCCGCCGGCGGGGCGAATGCCGGAATCGCAAAAATCCCCGAAGCTTCGCCCTTTTCCGTTTTTTGTAATCTGCTGATTTGTACTGGAATGGAGATACACAATGATCAAGGTAATCACTTACGGAACATTTGACATGCTTCATTACGGGCATATAAGGTTATTGGAGAGAGCCAAGGCGCTCGGAGACTACCTCATCGTGGGGATAACCTCCGACGATTACGATAAGACCAGAGGAAAAATCAACAATCATCAATCGCTGATGGAGCGCATCACCGCGGTCAAGGCGACGGGACTTGCCGACGAGATACTCGTTGAGGAATACGAGGGTCAGAAAATTGACGACATCCGCCGTTTAGGCGCGGATATCTTCACCGTCGGCTCCGACTGGGTGGGATATTTCGATTATCTCAACGAATACTGCAAGGTGATTTACCTGCCGAGAACCGAAGGCATCTCAAGCACAGAGGTCAGGGCGGAAAAAAGAAAGCTCCGGATAGGGCTTGTCGGCACCGCGGCATTCCGCACCAAATTCATCAACGAGGCAAAATACGTCAACGGCGTTGAGGTCGTCGGCATTTATGAAGCCCGCCAGCCCTCTGAACCGGAAGAAGATTCCCTGTTTTACACCGACAATTACGACGAGCTGCTGGAAAAGGTTGACGCGGTATATATACTCTCCAAGCCCGAATTGCACTATGAACACACCAAAAAGGCGCTTTCCGTGGGTAAGCATGTGCTGTGCGAATCGCCGATTGCCTGCACCGGCAAGCAGTGCGGCGAACTCTACGATCTCGCCCGGCAGCGCGGTCTGATTCTCATGGACGCGATCAAGACGGCGTATTCCACGGCGTACGAGCGGCTGCTGCTGATGGCGAAGGGCGGCAAAATCGGCAGGGTGGTATCCATCGACGCGGTCTGCACCAGCCTGAGAGACAGCGTGATGTCCGAATGGAACAGCATGTGCAGCTGGGCGCCGGCCGCCATGCTTCCGGTTTTCCAGTTTTTCGGCGTCAATTACAGAGACAGGATTTTTTTCACCATGTTTCAGGACAGGCAGAAAAACATCGACGCATACACCAAGATAGATTTTGTTTACGATACCGGCGTCGCGTCCGTCAAGGTGGCTCAGGGCGCCAAGGCCGAGGGAGAACTTATCATCACCGGGACCAAGGGATATATCTATGTCCCCGCGCCGTGGTGGAAAACCGATTATTTTGAGGTCCGTTTTGAAAATCCGGAGGACAACAAGCGGTTTTTCTATCAGCTTGACGGCGAGGGAATCCGATACGAAATCGTGGCTTTTTCCAAGGCGGTGGAGTCCGGCAAGGACATGAACTACGTCTCGCGCGGGATTTCGGAGGCTATCGCCGGAGTCATCGGTGATTTCAACGAGCGCAAGGGACTTATTGAAATCGGAGCCGCCGCAAAATAATTATCACATCTTCCGGATTTGCGGAGTTGAGTTACGGCGATTGAAGGTGTTATTGAATGGGCAGAGAGGCTGGCTTCGAACTGAATTGTTCCGGATTTTCGGGCAGCGTGACCGATTTCATCAAATTGCTGAACAGCCTCGGCTGGTCTTATTACGATGAAGAGGACCGCGCCGAATATCTTCCGGTAGGCGATACGGACAGCTTTGACTGGCAGATGGGCGAAATTACGGAGAGCGCGCTCTACGCGATTTTTGACCGCAAGCAGCAGCGCGGGGAAACGGTGGGACTCGTACTGTATTACCGCGATACCGAAAACGGCATCACCCTGCTTGCCGAGGATACAAGCGAGATTATCATCATTCCCAATATCTGCCGCAAGACGCTCGACGACGACGAGGACTCCCTGACCGACGTCAATTGGTATTCCGAGCGGATTTTTCAGAAGCTGCTCTGGTATGACTGCGGCATGGTTAATTTGAAATTTGAGGAATCTATGGAAAACAAAACAAATGATTGACAATCAGTAATAATTATGCTAAAATATCATTGACAGATGATGTATAAAACTGTTAATTGTGCCTAACATAATTAACATACTCATTTCCGGCATATCCGTCATGATAATAGAATATCTTATTACTGAACAGGCTACCGTTTTTGCGGGATTGCCGGGCTTAGCAAAAGCGAGGCAGCAGTTTGATTTTTTTTAAATAAAATTCAACCTGTGGGACAGACAAATTTGTTCCGCAGGTATTTTTTGTAATTACCTATTATTCTCAATTTCTAATTTTTCCCGGAGGTAATTTGAATGGACAGAAAACAGGTGGTAGAGAGAGTTTCGGCGATAAGCATAGCGATGAATCTGTTTCTCTCGGTGGGCAAACTCGCAGCGGGCATTTTTGCACATTCCGGGGCGATGATCTCCGACGCGGTGCATTCGGCTTCGGACGTATTCAGCACCTTCATCGTCATCATCGGCTTCCGCCTCTCGGCAAAGGAAGCCGACAAGGATCACCCCTACGGTCACGAGCGGCTGGAATGTGTCGCCGGCATCATTCTGGCAATGATCCTCTTCATAACCGGTCTGGGCATAGCAAAGAGTTCCTTTGATCTGGTGGTATCCAAAGCGTACCTGACCCAGAAAATGCCCGGCATAGCCGCGCTGATTGCCGCCGTCATCTCCATCGCCGCGAAGGAAGGGCTCTACTGGCTGACCATCATTTACGCCAGGAAGATAGACTCTCCCGCGCTCAAAGCCGACGCGTGGCACCACCGCAGCGACGCGCTTTCCTCCGTGGGCGCGATGATCGGCATCATCGGGGCGCGCATGGGTTTTGCCGTTTGCGAACCGGCGGCCAGCCTTGTGATCTGCGTCTTCATCATCAAGGCTTCCGTGGAAATATTCAGCGACGCGATCGGCAAAATGACCGACAAGGCATGCGACGAATGCACCGAAGATTCCATCCGCCAGATCATTCTGGCGCAGGACGGCGTGAAATCTCTTGCCGAACTCAAGACCCGCATGTTCGGGGCGAAAATGTATGTGGACGCGGTGATAACGGTTGACGGTGCCCTTCCGCTTACGGAGGCGCACGCCATCGCGGAATCGGTTCACGACAGCGTGGAAAAATCCTTTCCCGGAGTAAAGCACTGCATGGTACATGTGGATCCGGCGTGATGGGTCGAACGTCCTGCCGCTTTGGAAATCACGCTGTTTGTATGAACAAAGTGTGTATAATTGATGACTGAATTGCAAATAATCGCGAAAAAGAAAAAATCCCCCTGCGTAAGGTATTGCTCGTAACGCCGCGTAATGGGCTATTCTAAGGGCAAAGGAGGTGACAGCTATGTCAAAATACACGACAGGAGAGATCGCCAGGCTCTGCGGGGTCACGGTCAGGACGGTGCAGTATTACGACACCAGAGGCATTCTGACGCCGGCGGAACTGTCCGAGGGAGGCAGACGGCTCTATTCCGAGAACGACCTGAAACGCATGAGGATCATCTGCTTCCTGCGGGACTTGGGACTTCCGCTGGATTCCATTTCCCAGATGCTTGCCGAGGACGACCCTGGCAGCGTGATATCATTGCTATTGGAACAACAGGAGCAGACGCTCCGGGAAGAAATCGGAGAGCGGAAGGAAAGGCTGGACAAGCTCGAATCACTCAGGCGGGACCTCAAAGACGTGGAGACAGTCTCTTTTGAATCCATCGGCGACATAGCATACACAATGACCAACAAGAAAAAGCTCCGGAAAATACACGCTGTGATGTTGATCACAGGCATTCCTGTCACGCTGCTGCAATGTGCATCCATTGCTCTGTGGCTCACGAAGGGGTGGTGGTGGCTGTTTGCAATCTGGGCAGCGGTTGCGATTCCGTGGGGTATTTTGATTTCCAAATATTACTACGATAACACCGCCTATCTCTGTCCGAAGTGCCACACGGTATTCACGCCTGCTTTCAAAGAGGCGTTCTTTGCGAGACACACGCCATCCACCCGCAAGCTGACCTGCACGTCCTGCGGGCATCACGGCTTCTGCGTGGAGGTGGCAAAGGAAGAGAAAAAATAGGCGATTGAAAAAGTGAAAATCCGAGATTATCCCTGCCCCGAGCGGAGAAAGAATCCCCGTTAATAATTCTCCAATCCCCGTATTCACATATTTTTCAGCTTTTACAATCGGATAGAAGAAAAAATCTAGGAGGAATCAAGTATGATGACGAATTTTGAAGCATTGAAGGAATATTTACCGCTGCTGCTGCCGCTGCTGGTGGCGGAGTTTGCCCTTTTTGTCTGGGCGCTGACGCATGTGCTCACCCATAAGACCTACAAGCACGGCAACCGGGTTCTCTGGCTGATCGTGGTCATCCTGATGATGAATTTTGTGGGTCCGATACTCTACTTCATTTTTGGAAAAGAGGACGAATGACAGATGGCAAACGTGCTTGAAATATCCGGGCTGAGCAAGCGCTTCGGCAGCAAGCAGGCGCTTGCGGACGTGACCCTCTCGGTGCCGGAGAACTGCGTGTTCGGCTTCGTGGGGCGCAACGGCGCGGGCAAAACCACCACCATGAAGTCAATCATCGGACTGCTGAAGCCCGACGGCGGAGACATCACGGTCTGCGGCGAAAAAGTGACCTACGGCGGCACGAGAACCAACCGCTTCATCGGCTGCCTGCCCGACGTGCCGGAATTTTACGGCTGCATGACCGCGCGGGAATACATGACGCTCTGCGGTCAAATCGCCGGCATGAAAGCCCCGGATATCAAAGCCCGCACGGACGAGCTTCTCGAGCTGGTGGGACTTTCGGACGAAAAGCACCGCGTCAGGGGGTATTCCCGCGGCATGAAGCAGCGTCTCGGTATCGCGCAGGCACTCATCAACCGCCCCAAGCTGCTGATCTGCGACGAGCCGACCTCCGCACTCGACCCTGTGGGGCGCAGGGAAATTCTCGACATCCTGAAGGACGCGGGAAAGCAGACCTCGGTCTTCTTCTCCACCCACATTCTCACCGACGTGGAGAGAATCTGCGACCGCGTCGCGTTCCTGGAGGGCGGCAGGGTCGCGCTGAGCGGGGAGATCGACGAAATCCGGAAAATGCGCTCCGACACGGCGGTGGAGGTGCTGCCGGAAAATCCCTCCGACGCGGCGCTGCTCAAAGAAAAATTCCCGTCGGGCGAAGTGCGCGACGGCTGCTTTATCCTAAAAAACGCTTCTCCAACCGACGCGGAAGCGCTCATGGGCTTCCTGCTGGAACATCACATCCCGGTGGTCCGATTCGAGCGCAGGGAACCTGACCTGGAAGATATGTTCATGGAGGTGATAGGCAAATGAAATTTTTGCGCAATTTTGTCACCTTCACAGGCAAAGAGCTGCTGGAGCTTCACCGCAGCGGAAGGCTGCTGCTGCTGACCATCCTCTTCACGGCGTTCGGCGTGATGAATCCGGCAATGGCGAAGCTCACCCCGTGGCTGCTTCGTACAATGTCCGATTCGCTGGAGGCTTCGGGCATTACCATCACGGAGGTCAATGTCACCGCGATGGATTCGTGGGTACAGTTTTTCAAGAACATGCCGATGGCCATGCTTTTGGTGCTGGTGATGTTCGGTGGAATCTTCACATCGGAATACTCCAAGGGAACCCTTATCCCGCTGCTTGCCAAGGGCTTGCGAAGGAACGCCGTCAGCGCGGCAAAAACCTTCGCCATGCTGCTGGTGTGGAGCGTCGGATATCTTCTCAGCTACGGCGTCACTTTCTTCTACAGCGACTACTACTGGGACAATTCCGCGGTAAAGAATTACGCCTTCGCGGCGTTCGGTCTGTGGCTCTTCGGCGTGCTGCTGGTGTGCAGCATCACATTCTTCTCGTCCTTCGCGGATTCTGCGGCGCAGGTGCTTCTCGGCACGGGCGGAGTGTATTTTGTTCTGTATCTGCTCGGCGCGGTCGGCAAGGTCAGGGAGTATCTCCCCTCCTATCTCACCCGGAGCGGGGAATTGCTCACCGGGCAGGCTAAGCCTTCGGATTATGCCGCCGCGGTATGCGTCACGGCAGTTGCCTCGATTGTCCTGTTGATCGCTTCCATTCCTCTCACAGCCAAGAGACGGCTGTGAAACTCATAAAACTCCTCACTGCCCAAAGCGGCGGCGGGGAGTTTTTGTGCAATGCGGAAAAATATTACAGATTGTTGCCGCGCGTGATGATACGGCTCCATTCAACCGGACCGATCGCGCCGTTCTGCTCAATGTCGAGCTGCCGCTGGAGGGCAAGAACCGCGTTGCGGGTCGCCTCGTCGAAGGTCCCCGTGACGTTGACCTGCGGTATCTGAGGATCGTTCTGCGAGATGATATTGAGGTAGCGCTGGATGATGGTGACGCTCTCGCCGCTGTCCCCGAAGACAAGGAACCTGCCGGGATAAGGTTCGCCGATGGCGCTCTGATAATTCGCGGGAAGTTCGCTCACCGCCGCACGGTATGCCCTTTCCACCTCGCCGAAAGTCTGCCTTCCGGCAATGCCGTCCACCGTCAGCCCATACAGCTTCTGGAAGGTGAAGACCGCGTCGCGGGTCTGTTCTCCGAAGTAGCCGGTGATGGGTATGGGCGGCAGCTCCGGGAAGAAATATCCCAGAAAGGCGAGATAATACTGGAGCGCCTCCACGTCCACGCCGCTGTCGCCGAGTCTGAGGGCACGGGTATATTTCCTCTCCACCTCGGATATTTCCAGACCCTCTCCCGTGATATCGCTCAGGCGCTTGACCGCGGCGAATATCTGCTTGATCTTGTACCATGTCGCCTTGCCGACCACTCCGTCGGGTTCGAGATTGAAGATATTCTGAAACGCGGTCACCGCCCGTTCGGTCTCAAAGTCATACACGCCGGTCAGGCTGCTGATTCTGGGCAGGGCGGGATAATTGAGGGCAATGCGGTTGAGCTCGCGCTTGATGACCAGCACGTCGTCGCCGAATGACCCGCGGCGCAGCGGAACCCCCGGATAGGACGGGGTATTGTTTCCCACTGCCGCGTCTGTCACAAGGCGGATATTGTCGCCGTAGTAATACTGCAAAATCTGGAAGGCGTTCATTCCCTGCTCTGCGAGCCGGACGCTTCCCCACTGCGAGAGTCCGCTGCACTGGACGTACACACCGTCACAGAACTGAGCGTACAGCGGCACAATGCTGCCGTTGCGCACGATGTAGTTGTTGAATATCTCGTCCACGATCTCGCTGATATTGCCGAATATCTCGCTGTCGGGCTGAAACGCCTGGTCATAGAGGGTGTTGTTGGTGATGTCAAAGTCGTAGCCGCGGCTGGGGTAGTATTCGGTGTAGATGCGGTTGAGGGCGAATGTGATCTGGGCCAGAATGTTGGCTCGCAGAGCCGCTTCGGGCCAGTTGGGGTAAATCTCATTGGAAGCGACGTTCTTGATGTATTCGGTAAAGCTGACGGTCACATTCTCGGCCTTTTCATTCGGCGCGCCGAGGTGAACCGTGACAGTCTGCGGAATGATAGGCAATGTCGGCATTTAATTTCCCTCCGTCATA
>ONWI01000242.1 GCA_900321515.1 uncultured Eubacteriales bacterium
ATTGTTGATTTTGTTAAAAATATTTAAAAAAATTATTTATTTTTTTACTGGATTTTCATATGACTTATTGATATAATTAATATGTATATTTAAACGCTATAATTCGTTGAGGATATCATGAAACGCGCATAAATCGGATTTTATGCAGTTGAATTTGTTTTATTCCCGGCGTTTTCCTGAAAGGAGTCCTATGCTTGAATATATCATCACGTTACTCCATGAAGAAAAGGATAATCGCGCTGTTTATTTCACTTTGCATATCGACGGCATTTGTGCCGACGGTTGCCGCAGCCTCCCTGACTGGTGATCCGCAGGATGTTGATTCGGCAGAATTAATCATTCCGGTAGATAAAACTACTACGCAGGCGGCAGAGTCCACTACGCAGGCAGTACTGTCTACCACGCAGACTCCTGAATCTACGACACAGACGCCTGAATCTACCACGAATTCTGAGATAGTCACAACACAGACTACAGTTTCTGGTCAGTTATATACAAAGACGGCGGCTAATTCCGGCAGGGGCTTTGAGAATGTGGAAACCGACGGCGGCGTTCTGTTCGTTGGAACAGCCCGCACGCCAAAGGACGACGGCAGTATTTCTACTGTAAAGTTCGTCTACAGCAGCAGTCTCAACCTCAATGACAAGTCGCTTGCTCTTGTCAATAAGGAACTTGCCGCATGCGGAGTGACGATTCCAAACGGAATGATCTACGTCAGCGAAAGCGACGTGGTATCCGACAGTCAGCTCATGACTTCCACCAGCGAGCGTCAGGCTGTTTTTGCCGTAGGAAGTCCTTCCGCACCGACAGTGCTTATGCCATGCCGCGCATACGGAAGCGTCGAGGAATCATTTGAAAGACTCTTTCCAGGGTATATTTTCAGCATATCCGGATACACATCTCTTAGACCTTTGCTTGACGGCCGCGAAGAAGTGACACTTTCAGAGGATGGGCAGACCGCCTCCACTTCCATCGTGATGTCGGAGGATTATGTGGAAAAGGTAATAAACGGCAAAAAGATAAAAATTCTCATGATTAATTCTGAGCTGAAGTACTATTTCCGCGCTCCTAAGCTGGTTTTTGAAAAAGATGAGGATTACAATGTATCCGATTCGGATATTATTTACCACTATCCCACACGTTCGACCACCGACCCAAGCGATACGCTGACCAAGGCTACCACCCAGAGCACAGGGGTAACCAATGCAACCGAACCTGATGATACCTCGTCTCAGTCCACGACAGAATCTGTGGATGTGACCGACCCAATCACAGTGCGCACTGAGCCAACTCAGACTACCATATTCAGCGAATCAACCACTTCAACAGATGTGACGGATCCTTTCTGGGAAGATGACACAACAACAACTGCCAGTACGACATCTGCTACTACTGTTGAGGACGACTGGCAAACTACTTCAACCAACAGCACACGCTCAAATCCGACTCATACGGACCCGAGCAGGCTGATTCCATATGCCCAGCCTATAGAGCCGCGTTCTTCTCAGACCACCACAGAGGAATTACCGCCTGTTACGCTGCCGACTATGACGACAACGGAACCGACAACTAATTCCACTACCGAGCCGACAAATGAAATCCCCGCCACGCTGCCTACTGCCACACAGCCCACAAAGCGGCAGGAACCGATTCTCGATCCCTTCAATCAGAGGGAGCAGCATTCTGTCGGCGAGGCATATGTCAACACCCGCCGTCTGCCGCTGAATATCCGTACCGGTCCGGGCCTTAACTATATGGTTATCAGCATTCTGCCTAAGGGAACTCACCTTACCGTGCTTGATACATCCAGTCCCGACTGGTACATGGTAAGACTCAGGAACGGTTCAGTCGGTTACGCATACAGCTATTATATTAAATTTGTGTAATGATTTGAAAATAAGTTATAAAATCAAAAAACGCCTCTCAGCCTGATTATTATGACTGAGAGGCGTTTTTCATATATTGCCGTTGTGGAATAAGGACGTATTAGAGGCTCTGATCCTCGTCACGGTGAATAGCTTGTACAGGGGCTTTCCCGCCGCATTTCGGGCAGTATTCCTCATTGTCGAGCATCAGGCAGGTTGTCCAGCTGAAGCCGCAATTTTCGCAGACATGAGTTCTTTTAACCGGCATTGGACCGTAAATGCACTGTATTATCTGCTGATATGGCTCGAAGGCGCCGTCTCCCGCCTTGGTGCCGCACTTGCGGCAGTATCTGTCGCTTGGATCGAGTTTTGCGTGGCAATTGCCGCATCGTGTTTCATCCGGAGTTACCCAGCAGTCGTTTTTAGCGCCGCACTTGGGACACTTTTCGTCCATGAAATGTACTTCCGCGCCACACATGCGGCATCGTCCCTTTGGATTGCTTGTTTTCATTGTGATTGCTCCTTTCTCATTGCCGATAATATGCAGAACATCGGCTCATTTTTGTCGAAATTCCATGTATGTGTTGAATCTCCGGCGCAAAACTGGCGCTCGGCGCATTCGCGGCATCTCCCGCATAGCTGAGAGCGGTCGCTTCGGAATGCCCTGAATCCGTCGCGCCACACGTCGGAAAATCTGTCGCGAGCGATATTTCCCTGGATAAG
>ONWI01000013.1 GCA_900321515.1 uncultured Eubacteriales bacterium
GCGGAGGCTATGACGACGGATTCGACGACGATCTGGATGGCGGGTACGATGCACGCGGACGCGGAGGCTACGACGACGGATTCGACGACGATCTGGATGACGGGTACGATACACGCGGACGCGGAGGCTATGGCGGCGGATTCGACGACGATTACAGCAACGTAAATTACGATGACTTTGAGGATCGGGGTTATTACGGGGGAGCGGGCAGTCAGCGCAGTCGTTCTGCTTCGCGCAACGTCGTACCGGAGCAGCGCAGGCATGAGAGCCAGTCTGAGCGTTACGACAGATATGCCGAGGACGCGCGCAAAAAAAGAAAGCGTATGG
Organism: uncultured Eubacteriales bacterium; assembly: GCA_900321515.1. Taxonomy (GTDB): domain Bacteria; phylum Bacillota; class Clostridia; order Oscillospirales; family Acutalibacteraceae; genus RUG762. The sequence continues at coordinate 328 of ONWI01000013.1, forward strand.
GTGCTCCGACCGGACAGACCGGAGATTTTTACGATTACGACACATCGGATGACTACGGCGATGATTACGACGACGCTGACGGCTACTACGGCAGTGACCGTGGACCTGCCGACCGGACGCCTGAGCCTATCCCTCCTATATATGCGAAGTATCTCGGCACCGGCAACGGTGAAGGATCCTATTACGATGAGCAATACGGCAAGACCGCGAAAAAGAACAATTCAGTCAGTCTGCGCAGGCACCGTACACAGAAGCGGCTTAAGGTATTGGGAATAGTTGCGGCGTGTGTGGCATTGGTGTCTCTTGGGGTTTATTACTTTACCTCAGTGCACATTTACAACCCTGTCAGGGTGGATAATTCCATAGTTAATATACAGACATCCGACACTACCAAGATGCTTCAGAGCGTTATCGGCAACAAGCTGAGCGACAAGACGCTCAAGATTGTGGTCAATGGTGAGCCTTTCATGCTGAATTTGGGAGAATACGGATTCAATTATTCTTCCGACGCTGACGGAACGGAAAAGGAAGTCACCAAGAAGGATCTCGACGGCAAAGACGTAAAGAATACAATTGTAACATATAAAAACATCCTCTATAATCAGACTAAGATGGAGACGCTGCTCAACAGCATTTCCGACAAATACGGAACCACCATGGTCAAGCCGTCCTACACCATTGAGGGTGATCAGCTGATAATTAAGGCAGGCTCTGACGGAGTAGGCATTGATGAAAAAAGTCTGATGGGTGAGATACTCGAGCGCATTAAAAACGGGAATTATACCGAAAGTCTTGTGGAAGAGCTTGTCACTACCAAAACTCCAGATGTCAATATCGACAAGATATACAAGGAGGTTGTCTGTGAGGTAAAAGACGCCACTTCGTATGTCGATGAAAACGGCACCACGATATTCAATCCGGATGTGGTTGGCAAGAAATTCAACATTGAATCCGCACGCACCTTAATTGCGAACGGCGGAAACACATGGAACATCAAACTGAGTCTCACTCAGCCCAAGGTGTCCCTTGTGGAACTTAAGGCGCCGTATTGTCCGGAACTATTATCCGAGACCACAACCTCGTTCAGCGCGGAGAACAAAACCCGTGCCGCCAACATCAAAAATGCCTCCAAGCGCATAAATACCTATGGCAGCTTTGAAGACGGATATATTCTTCAGCCGGGCGAAATATTCTCCTATAACGATGTTGTCGGCGAACGCACAGAGGCAAACGGATTCTCTGTCGCTACCGTTTATACCAATACCGGTACGACGAACGACGTGGGCGGCGGTATCTGCCAGGTTTCATCGGCAATATTCTCGGCTGCTTTCAAGGCGGATTTAGAGATAACCCAGCGTACCAATCATATGTACAAGGTGCATTACTGGACCACGCCCGGAGAGGACGCTACCGTAAACTGGGGCACTCTCGACTTCAAGTTCCAGAACAGCAAGAGCTACCCTGTCAAGGTCAAGATGATTTACAAAAACACTGACAAGCGCTTTGAAGGCAAGGCTTCAATCACCTGTCAGATATGGGGTACCAACGACGGTTACAGATGCGAATTCGATAATAAGACAATAAAGATGGTCAGAACGACAGTAGTTGAAAGAAAGGCAACGACCGGCAAGCCCAGAGGCAAGATAGAATGGGGCGATCCGGGACTTACCATAGAGATATGGCGTGTACGCTATAAGGACGACAAAAAGATCAGCAAGGATCTCATGTGGACCAGCGTATATCAGCCGCTCGCAACGGTCAAGTATGTATAGGCTCTGACGGTTTCTTTACTGCTGCGTCAAAAAATGAATCGCCCCTCATAAAGGCTTCATGTCCTTTATGAGGGGCGATTTTTCAAATTGTAACGAACGGAATATGAATACTAACGGAGTGTTATCTTTATTGTGTCGGTTTTGACGGAAGCACCGGTGTCGTCTGTGACGGTGCAGTAGAGCTGAATGCCGTCCCAGGTTTCGTTGGGCGTAACTGTTTCGGTGGCGCCGGTTCTGCCTTTCCACAGGGTGAAGGAACTTGCGTTCTTCTTTTTATAATACCACTGGTACTTTAAATTGTTTCCTGAGGCTTTAAGTGAAATTCTTACGGAATCTCCGGGGGTGACGGTCTTGCTCTGCGGCTGCGAGGTTATTGCGAGAACCGTTTTGAATTGTATGACTGCGGCGTTTGACTTGACCCATGTGCCGTCGCTCGCTTTGATCAGACAATAGAGCTGGATTCCGTCCCAAGTGTTATTTGGCGTGACGTCTTCGGAAGCGTGTGTGCGTCCTTTCCAGAGTGTCCAGGCGGTCTGCCCCTTCTTTTTGAAGTACCACTGATACGTCAATCTGTTACCTGTAGCCTTGACGGAAAGGGTTATAGAAGTTCCTTTTGGTATAGTCATATTTTGCGGCTGAGCGGTTATAATTATGGACTTTTTGATGGTGACCGTCATAACGTCTGATTTGAGCGATTCGCCGTACGAATTCTTGATCAGGCAATAGAGCTGGATTCCGTCCCATGTTTCATTCGGCGTTACGTTTTCGGTGGCGTGAGTATGACCATTCCACACCGAGAAGGAGCTCTGTCCGACTTTTTTATAATACCACTGGTATTTCAGTCCGCTTCCGGAAGCGCTCACAGAGAGTGTTATTTGCTTGCCCTGGTTCGCGGTGATGTTTTTCGGCTGTTCAGTGATCCCGATATCAGGAGTCAGTGTGACAGTTGCGGCAGAGGATGTTACTTTTACTCCCGCAGCGTCAGTGATTACGCAGCGAAGCTGAATGCCGTCCCATGTGTTGTTGGGCGTGGCTTTTTCCAAGGCGTGCGTATGTCCTTTCCAGACAGAGAAGGATGTTTGTCCGCGTTTTTTATAATACCATTGGTAATTGAGTCCGCTGCCATTTGCCCCGACCGAGAATGTGACACTCTTGCCTATTACTGATGTGATGTTCTGAGGCTGGAGGGTTATCACCGGATATTTGTAATTGCAGTAAACCGTTGAATTGCCGTCGAAAATGCCGGAGAGTCCTGCCGCCTTCCACTGACTTTCGCTGCCGGCGAAGCAGACCGCAGCCACAGGATCCGAGAGGAATGCATTGCTGCTGACGGATATGGTTTTGGCTAATATAACGACGGTCTTCAGTTTGTAATTTGACCTGAATGCGTATTTGCCCACGGTGCTGACAGTAGAGGAAAGTGTGACGCCGGTAAGAGCGGAACACTGATCGAAGGCGTATTGCTCTATGGATTCAACGCCGTACGCCGCCGAGAGATTCGTCAGATTACGGCAGGAGGCAAACGCAGAATCGCATATAGTCCTGACTGATGACGGGAATGTGAAGCTGCTGCCGGGTTTGTTCGGAGGGTAACGGAGCAGTTTTGTCATGTCCTTGCTGTAAAGCACGCCTTCATGTGAGCAGAATTTACGGTTTCCTTCGGAAACTGTGATTGCGGTGAGATTGCTGCAATCGTCGAAGGCCCATTTTTCAATCGTGTCCACCGATGCCGGAATGGTTATTCCGGTGAGAGCGCTGCAATTGGCAAATGCGGATTCTCCTATGGATGTGACACTGTTGGGAATGGTTACACTCTTTAATGCGGTATTGTTTGAGAAGGCTTTCGGACCTATCTTTGTAAAGTAATCCGGTATGGTTACTGATACATCGCTTCCCTTGTAAGCGACAAGCGTGTTGCCGTCGCGTTCAAATTCTGAGGCGTCATAATTTACGCTGACAGAACTTCCGAATACATTGCCGAGTTTTGCGGAATTCCACTGGGCCTGTGTGCCGCTGTAAAATACCTTCGCTATTGGGGAATTCTCAAATACGCCTGTGTCGAAGAAAGGGGATATTGCCATGAGGGTTACCGACGTGAGCTTCCTGTTTGAACGGAAGGCATATTTTCCGACTGTCTTTACAGATGCGGGAATGGTCACGTCTGTTATGGAGGAGCACTGGTCGAATGCATAGTGATCGATGGTCTCCAGATCGGCGGGCAAAATCACCTGTCCGAGGTTCTTGCAGCGGGAAAATGCCGAATCGCCAATTTTTACAACTGTAGAGGGAACCGTGAAGCTGTTGTCATACAGCGCGGGAGGATAGCGCAGAAGTTCGCTTTTGCTTCTGTTGTACAACACGCCGCCTGAAGCCGAATAAAATTTATTATCCGTAGCGACAGATATTTTTTCAAGGCTTGTACAGTTGTCAAAAGCCCATTTTTCAATCGAGATGACCGAAGAAGGAATTGTGATGCGGGTCAGACTCGTGCAATTGTCAAAAGCCGCCTGATCAATATATTTGAGTGATGTCGGCAGTGTGATGCTTTTCATTGAGGTCCGGTCGTGAAATGCCCTGTCGTCTATCCTGACGATGAATCCCGGAACCGATACGCTTTCAGCCGAACCCGTGTAGGAAACAAGAACATCATCCTCCACAGTAAAGCCCGACATTTCGTAATACACCTTGACCGTACTGCCGAAAACGTCGCCGATATTCGCATCAGCCCATTGAGTCGTGCTTCCGGCGTAGAGTATCCGTGCCACTCCGGTATTCTTGAAAGCGTTTTTGCCGAATGTGGGGCTTTTCGCCTCAAAAGTCAGGGTTTTCAGTCCAGTTGTTGAACGGAATGCTTCGCTGCCTATTGATGTGACCGTGGACGGAATGGCAAGAGAGGTTATGCCGGTGTCTTCGTAAAACGCATTGTCCCTTATGGTCTTAAGTCCCGATGGAAGAGTGATTCCGTTAAGTGCCAGACAGCGGGAAAAAGCTGATTTGTCTATTATTGTGACGGATGACGGTATGGAGTAGCTGCTGGCATTCTTGCCTTCGGGATAGCGTATCAGCGTGGTTTTGTCCTGACTGAACAGTATGCCGCCTTCGGATGAAAAGTACGCGCTTCCCGATGCAACATCGATATTCGTCAGCTTGGAGCAGCCGTTGAAGGAAAGCTCGCCGATTGATGTGACTGATTTGGGAATGGAAATAGACGTCATGGAACTGCAATTGGCAAACGCCTGTTTGCCAATGGTTTTGACGCCTTGGGGGATTGTGAGACCGGTTATGCCGGAACAGCCGTAAAAGGCATAGTCCGCGATAGCGGTGACCTTTCCGGAGGGAATGGTGACGTTTCCACCTCCGCCGCGGTAATTGGTCAGCACGCCGTCGGTTATCTCGAAGTCGTTTGCCGCGTGCGCTACTGTGCCTCCTCCACTGAATGCGGGTATCAACACTGCCATGATGGCAAGTGCCGGTATCAGCAGAAGAGTGCGTAGCTTCTTACATTTCATGTGTATTACCTCGTTTCGGTTAAATTTTATCATAATTATACTCCATTTATGAGTATGTGTCAATTGATTTAAAGTTTGATAAAGTTCAATAAAAACAATAATATTATCGAGACGTTATTTGTGATAGGAATGTAAACTTGTTTACATCTCTGTCAAAAAATTATTTCGGAAAGTGGTATAATAAATTCAGGTCAATATTTTAATTTTTTTAAAAAGGCGGTCTGATAAATGTTTTTATCCCAATTTATTAAGTCGTCGCCAGGCAAAGGCTTTAAGAAAATTACCGCGCTGATGCTTACGACGGCTTTTGCAGCGACATATCTCCTGTCCCCTGCCGAGCGATTGATTACGGTGTACGCCGAGGACAGCGCATGGTCATCCGAATCTTCCGAGTTTGATGAAGCCGAGAGCACGCTCCTTGCCATTACCTCTCAGCCTAAGAGCATCACTGTCAGTGAGGGCGATAAGGCGACATTCTCCGTTGAGGCGACCGGTACCGGACTGAGTTATCAGTGGTACTACCGGAAATCGACCATGAGCAAAGGGGAAGTCTGGAATGGACATAACACCCCGACCACTTCCGCGAGGGCAAATTCCACATGGAATCTCATGAAAGTGTGGTGCGTCGTTACAGACAAATCGGGCGCAAGCGTTAAGTCACAATCCTCGACCGTATCGCTCAGGCAGCCGCTTACGATTCTTTCACAGCCGCAGGACGTTACCCTCAATGTGGGAAATACGGCGTATTTCCGCGTTGCGGCCCAGGGTACGGGCAAGTTGAAGTATCAGTGGTATTACAAAAAATCAGGCGCAAAGGAATGGACCCTCTGGAAGGGTCACACCACTGCCTCCACCTTTGCCACAGCCAATTCCACATGGAATCTTATGCAGGTTTATTGCAATATTACGGATGAAACCGGCACGAGTGTCGATTCCGGTGTATCGGTTGTGAGAATAGGACAACCTCTGACCATTCTTTCACAGCCTCAGAGTGTCACCGCGGAAGTCGGCAGCAATGTAAAATTCTCAGTGACGGCTAAGGGTACAGGTAATCTGAGTTATCAGTGGTACGTCCGCAAGCCCGGAACCAGTGAGGATTCTGTCTGGAACGGGCACAACACAGCGACAACATCGGCCGCTGTCAATTCGACATGGAACAGAATGAAGGTTTGGTGCGTGGTTTCTGATGATTCGGGAGCAAGCGTTAAATCAGACGTAGCAGTAATTAATGTGCGTCAGCCCCTTACGGTTCTCACACAGCCGGATGATACCACCGTCAAGCCCGGAGATACGGTGTATTTCCGTTTGACCGCACAGGGAACGGGCAAGATCAGTTACCAGTGGTATTATAAAAAGTACGGTGCCGAAGAATGGACCGTGTGGAAGGGACACACCACGGCGGTTACATTTGCTTGCGCTAACAGTTCGTGGAACATGATGCAGGTGTATTGCCGTCTCACCGATCAGGCGGATTCGAGCGTTGATACCCAGCCCGTTCTCGTCAAAGTGAATCAGCCTCTTGCCGTTGTCACTCAGCCGGCGGACAGAATCGTTACTGCCGGCAGGAACGCTGTATATACAATTAAGGTCAAGGGCATGGGTGAGTACACATATCAGTGGTACAGCCGTATGGCTTCCGGTGATGAGTGGACCAAAATGGACGGACAGACTTCCCCGTCGCTCTCGATTAAGGCCGAAGACAATCTGAACGGAATGAGCGTCCTCTGCAAGGTCAGCGATGAATCCCGTGCAACTGTGGAATCCGACGCCGCCTCGCTCAAGGTAATACCTGCCATCAGGATCACATCTCAGCCGGCGCAGGCGACAATTCATTCGGGCGATACCGCGAAATTCTCTGTCAAGGCGGAGGGCAGCGGACTGCGCTACCAGTGGTATTACAAAAAAGCCGGCAAGACCGACTGGACGCTCTGGAAGGGAAAGACACAGCCGACAGTTTCGGATATTGCCGACTGCACATGGCACGTCATGCAGGTGTTCTGCCGGATAACCGATGAGGCGGGCGAAACGGCGGACAGCAACGTTGCGTTTGCAATGATAACCAAAAAAAGCGACAAGCGCTTCATCAAGCGCTCATTCAGGGTGAAAAGCAACAGCACCAAGATTTACAGCGGTCCGGGTACGAATTACAAGGTGCTTGGAACACTCAAGGCTGGTGAGAAATACGTTGCCCTTGAATGGGGAAGCGACTCGAATGATGTTTCATGGTTCCGATTCGACTGGAAGGGAAAGGAAGCGTGGATCTCGCGCAAAAAAACTGACGTTTCGGACGAATTCACAGCCATACCCAATCGCAGCTTCAAAAACGGCGGCGTGCCGATAATATATCTTTCTCCGTCACGCCAGACCAAAAACGAGTATGCCTTTGGCTCCACTACTGAAGGAATTCAGATGTACCGCGTTGGTGAAAAGCTGAAAAAGATACTTGAGGATGAGTACCTCTGTGTGGTTTACATGCCGCCGATAACCATGCCGATCAATCTCAGCAACCGACCGCAGGATGCGTATAACAAGGAGGCCGACGTCTACCTGGCGATTCACAGCAACGCGCACAGCAGCAAGACCAAATACGGCGCCGTGGGCTATTACTTCCCCGGATGCGAGCAGAGCAAGCGGCTTGGAAAGAATATGGCTGCCGAAATGCATAAAATTTCTCCCTTTACCCCGACCGACGACATTGATATCGTTGACGGCATGAAGGGTTTTGGCAACATCGGTTATGGCGAGGTCCGAGATCCGGCGTACTTCGGAATGGTCAGCCTCCTTGCGGAGGTGGAATATCACGACAATGCCGATTCGGCCAAATGGATAATCGAAAATCCTGACAAGATAGCGCGCGCCCTTGCCAATGCTCTCGAAAAGACCTTCGACATTCAGAAACGTTCCAAGTCAAACTGAATAAAAAAATAATCTTCGATTAAAAAAAGACATTCTTTGCTGTCCGCTCTCAATCGGAGATTACAAAAAGCAGCAGGCTGCATTCGGATGATCACCGATTGCAGCCTGCCGTTTTTTGTTAAGATTCAATTTAATTTTTTCAACGATAATGTCAGTCGCCAGTTATCTGTTGCCGCCGTTGTTGTTTCTTCTCGGACGGTATCCGTCGCGGTGTCCGCCTTCGCGTCTGCCACCATCGCGGGGAGGACGGCGATCGCTTACATCATTTTCAGGAACAAGGCCCTTGACCTTGATAAGAGCTTCGCGGCGGGAAAGGTTGAGTCTGCCCTTTTCGTCGATGCCCTCAACCATTACCATGATTGTATCGCCGACATTGACAACATCGGTCACCCTCTCTGTGCGCTTCACGTCGAGCTGGCTGATGTGAACCATGCCCTCCTTGCCGGGGGCGATCTCAACAAATGCGCCGAAGTCCATCAGTCTGGTGACAACGCCCTTGAATACTTCGCCCGGCTGAGGATCCTTTGCGATGATTTCGATAATGCTGTAAGCCTGCTTGCACTTTTCTATGTCAACACCGCAGATGAATACCTTTCCGTCGTCGTCGATGTCAATTTTAACCTCGCAGTCCGCGGAGATCTTCTGAATGACCTTTCCGCCGCTGCCGATGACCTCGCGAATCTTATCAACCGGAACGGTAAGTGAAAGCATCTTGGGAGCGTACTTGCTGAGTTCCTTGCGAGGTTCGGGTATAGCTTTGAGCATGATATCGTCGAGTATGAAATCGCGTGCCTTGTGTGTCTTTACCAGAGCGTCCCACACCATTTCGGGAGTGAGGCCGTCGATCTTAAGATCCATCTGAATGGCGGTGATTCCTTCATGTGTGCCGCCTACTTTGAAGTCCATATCGCCGAAGAAGTCTTCCAGACCCTGAATGTCAACCATTGTCATCCAGCGGTCGCCCTCAGTGATAAGTCCGCAGGAGATGCCTGCTACGGGAGCTTTGATAGGCACGCCCGCATCCATCAGTGCCAGAGTAGAGCCGCAGATGGAGCCTTGCGAGGTTGAACCGTTGGAAGAAAGAACCTCAGAGACAACGCGGATAGCGTAGGGGAAATCCATCTCGGAAGGAATTACAGGAAGAAGCGCTCTCTCTGCGAGTGCGCCGTGACCGATCTCGCGTCTGCCGGGACCTCTGCTGGGCTTTGTCTCACCGACTGAGTAGGACGGAAAGTTGTAATGGTGCATGTATCGCTTGAATTCCTCTTCGTCAATGCCGTCGAGGAGCTGTCTGTCGCTGATCGGACCGAGCGTAACCACGGAGAGAACCTGTGTCTGACCTCTGGTGAAAAGACCCGAACCGTGAACCCTGGGCAGCACGCCGACTTCGCTTGCAAGAGGACGTATCTGATTCATGCCTCTGCCGTCAACACGCTTCTGTTCGTCGAGCAGCCAGCGGCGGACGACGAATTTCTGTGTCTTGTAAAGGCACTCGTCAATTTTTGCAGCCTGATCGGGATATACTTCGTCGAACTTCTCGTGAACCATATCATAGATGGGCTTGAGACGTTCGTCGCGGATGCGTTTGTCATCTGTGTCGAGAGCAACCTTGATGTCCTCAATCGCGAAATCTTTGATATCCTCGAACATATCATGGTCAGGCTCGTTTGACGGATAGGTGAATTTATCCTTGCCGATCTCAGCCTGAATGCCCTTGATGAATTCTATTACGCCCTGATTGGCCTGATGACCTGCCATGATGCCGTTGTACATTTCTTCGTCGGTAACGATATCCGCGCCCGCTTCGATCATGGGTATCTTCTTCTCGGTGGAAGCGACTGTGACTGCCATTCTGCTCTTCTCGCGCTGATCGGCAGTGGGATTGATGACGTATTCGCCGTCAACCATGCCTACTGAAACGGCGCTGATCGGACCGTTCCACGGAATGTCGGAGATAGAGAGGGCGATTGATGTGCCGATCATAGCGGTGATTTCGGGCGAGCAGTCGGGGTCAACGCTCATTACAGTGGCGACAATGGAAACGTCGTTGCGCATATCCTTTGGGAAGAGCGGGCGGATAGGTCTGTCTATCACGCGGGAGGCCAGAATAGCCTTCTCACTGGGTCTGCCCTCGCGCTTCATAAAGGAGCCGGGGATCTTGCCGACCGAATAGAGTTTTTCCTCGAAATCAACCGAGAGTGGGAAGAAGTCGATGCCGTCTCTGGGCTTTGGAGAAGCGGTGGCGGCTACATGAACGGTGGTTTCGCCATACTGCACCATGCATGCGCCGTTGGCGAGCTGAGTTGTTTTGCCGGTCTTGACGACGAGCGGTCTGCCTGCAAGCTCTGTCTCATAGACCTTGTAGGAATCAAAGGTCATGTGTTCGCCGGCAAATTCAAGAATCTGTGACATGTGTTATACCTCCATGTTTAAAATAAAATGAAAATATATGGCATGTCCGCTTCATAAAATAACGCATACTCCATAATGAGGGCAGACTTAGCACTAAAACCGACTCTCAGATTTTTTTATAACGTGTATTTCTTCATTCATTTAATGAAAAGGTTAAAAATGAAAAATACGCGATCTGAGCTCCCGTTTTACTGCTATGTCTATAAACCTTCACATTGGAGATATTGCAATAGAAAGCGGACAATGACATTCAGCATAATTAATTTAAAATGAAAATTCAGCAAACAGGCGCAGAGGACTTCGTTGGAAAAAAATGAAGATTCTCTGCGCCTGAGCTTGCCGACTGTTCCGCGTTCACCAAAATAAACAAATCAGCGAACGGGCAAATTTATTAGAAAAAATTCGGCTGCTGCAATTACTTGCGGATACCGAGGCGAGCAATAATTGAACGGTAGCGCTCGATGTCGGTTTTAATGAGGTAATTGAGCAGACCCTTTCTCTGACCGACCATTTTGAGCAGGCCGCGTCTGGAGTGGTGGTCGTTCTTGTTCTCCTTGAGATGCTCTGTGAGGTCGTTGATTCTCTTGGTGAGAATAGCGATCTGGACTTCAGGAGAACCTGTGTCGCCTTCGTGGAGAGCGTACTCCTTGATGATTGCTTCTTTTTCTGCTTTCAGCATAGTGAAAACACCCCTTGAATAAAATGATATTTTGTCGAAGCGCCCAGCCCCGGGTAACGGTGCATCCCTTCAACGCCTGCAGACGGCAGGGCATTCGCCCGAAGCCGAGGATTTTATTGTTCGAGGCACATGACAACAACGTACCGCAAAGTAAAAAACACTCGACAGAAATTATTGTATCACATGTTTTGCAGAAGGTCAAGGATTTTTTATATACATTTCATTTCAGTAGGGATCTACTTTTCTATAATATATAATAAGAATGAGGTCTGAATCCGCGTCAAAAACGCAAGCGGTTGAAAACATGAGCACAACTTTAGTACCAATTGTCAATAACCACGGGGACAAATAAAGCAGAATAAACAAACATGAAAAAAGTCAAAAAAAAGGGCTTGACTTTGCCGCGGGATAGTGATAGAATAGCAAAGCTGTCGCAGAGAGAAGGAAGCGGAAAGAGCGCAGAAAGCCGCCCGAAAGAGGGAAAAGAGCTGGCGCAGGGAAGCGACCGGAGC